>CANMWW010000187.1 GCA_947500965.1 Alphaproteobacteria bacterium | reverse complement strand
GGCGACGCCCGCAGCGTCGAGCCAGTCGAAGGCCTTCTTCATCGTCCCGCAATTGCGGATCCCGTGGATCACGACGCGCATTCAGTCCTCCTTCCGGCCCTTGCCGTCCTTCGCCTCGCCTTCGCGCCCGGCGGACGGCGCCGGCCCCAGGCGCGCCGCGACCGGCAGGCGCCAGCCGCGATAGATCGCCATCATGCGCAGGAAGAAGCAGAGCAGCGCGCCCGCCGCGGTGCCCACGGCCTGAGCCACGCCGAGCGAGGAGGCGGCGGCGACGGTCGCGGCACCGGCGAGCGCGGCGACCGCGTAGATCTCCGACACGAGGACGACCGGCACGCGCGCCATCAGCACATCGCGCACGATGCCGCCGCCGATCGCGCTGACCATGCCCAGCACCGCGGCCATGGGCGCGTTGAGCCCGTGGTCGAGCGCGGCCTGCGCGCCTGTGGCCGCGAACAGGCCGAGGCCCGCGGCGTCGAAGGCCTGGACCGGATGGCGGAAGCGGTCGAGCGCCGCGGGGCGCAGGAAGCACGCGCCGCCCGCGAGCACCGCGATCGCGACGGGCCGCCAGTCGGAGATCGCCGCCGGCGGCACCGCGCCGACCAGCAGGTCACGGATGATGCCGCCCGACACCGCCGTGACGATGGCCAGCACGAGCACGCCGAAGAGGTCCATGCGCGCGCGCACCGCGAGCGCCGCGCCGCTAAGCGCGAAGACGCAGGTCCCCGCGAGGTCGAGCGCGCGCAGCATGCCGATCGCCGCGATGTCCATGGCGTCCTTCCCGGGTCCTGGCGCCTGTGCGGCCGCCCGCCTACTCCCACTCGATCGTGCCGGGGGGCTTCGAGGTCACGTCGAAGGTCACGCGGTTGATGCCCTTGACCTCGTTGATGATGCGCCCGGCGACCTTCTTCAGCAGCGCATAGGGCAGCTCGGCGACGTCGGCCGTCATGAAGTCGCTGGTCAGCACCGCGCGCAGCGCCACGACATGGTCGTAGGTCCGCCCGTCGCCCATCACGCCGACGCTCTTCACGGGCAGGAAGACGGCGAAGGCCTGGCTGGTCTTGTCGTACCAGTTGCGGCCATCCGCGGGATCGACCGTGGCGCGCAGCTCGTCGATGAAGATCGCGTCGGCGCGCTGCAGCAGCTTCACGTGGGCGGGCACGATCTCGCCGAGCATGCGCACGCCGAGGCCCGGGCCCGGGAAGGGATGGCGATGGACCATCTCGCGCGGCAGGCCGAGCGCGACGCCGAGCTCGCGCACCTCGTCCTTGAACAGGTCGCGCAGCGGCTCGAGCAGGCGCAGCCCCAGCGTCTCCGGCAGGCCGCCCACGTTGTGGTGGCTCTTGATCGAGGTCGCCTTCTTCGTCTTCGCGCCGCCGGATTCCACGACGTCGGGATAGATCGTGCCCTGCGCGAGCCAGCGCGCGCGATCGAGCTTGCGCGCCTCGCGCTGGAAGACGTCGACGAACTCGCGGCCGATGATCTTGCGCTTGGCCTCGGGGTCGGACACGCCGGCGAGCGCGGCGAAGAACTGCGCCGAGGCGTCGACATGCACCACCCGGGCGTGGAGCCGGCCGGCGAACATCTCCATCACCATGCGGCCCTCGTCGAGGCGGAGCAGCCCGTGGTCGACGAAGACGCAGGTGAGCCGGTCGCCGATCGCGCGGTGGATGAGCGCCGCGGCGACGCTCGAATCGACGCCGCCGGACAGGCCCAGCACGACCTCGTCGTCGCCGACCTGCTGGCGGATCAGGGCGACGGCCTCCTCGATGTGGTCGCGCATCACCCAGTCCGCGCGCGCGCCGGCGATGCCGAGCACGAAGCGCTCGATGACCTGGCGGCCGAGCACGGTATGCGTCACCTCGGGGTGGAACTGGACGCCGTAGTAGCCGCGCGCCTCGTCCGCCATGCCGGCGATGGGGCAGCTCGGCGTGCTCGCCATCAGCTCGAAGCCCGGCGGCAGCGCCGTGACCTTGTCGCCATGGCTCATCCAGACCTTGAGCATCGGCGCGCCATCGGGGCCGGCGAAGTCCGCGATGCCGTCGAGCAGGCGCGTGCGCCCGTGGACCCGGGCCTCGGCATAGCCGAACTCGCGCTTGGCGCTGGCCTCGACCTGCCCGCCCTGCTGCACGGCCATGGTGAACATGCCGTAGCAGATTCCGAGCACCGGCACGCCGAGCTCCCAGACCGCGGCCGGGGCACGCAGGTCCTGATCCTCGTAGGTGCTGGCGTGGCTGCCGGAGAGGATGATCGCCTTCGGCGCGAAGCCGCGCACGAAGTCGTCCGACACGTCGTTCGGGTGGATCTCGCAGTAGACATGCGCCTCGCGCACGCGCCGCGCGATCAGCTGCGTGACCTGGCTGCCGAAGTCGAGGATGAGCACCCGTTCATGGGCGGCGGAGGACGGGCCGGAACCCGTCGGCGTCGAAGGACTGGCCACTTGCGCTCCCGCGGCAGGACGCCCGCACGCGAGCCGTGCGGCGCGGCGAGGAATACTCCGCCCCGCCCCGAGCGACAAGGCGGCGGCTCAGGCCTCGGCGGGCGTCGCCTCTGCGGGCGCCGACTCGTCGGCGGCCGGCTCGGCCGGCCCGACGCGCTCCAGCACCGAGGCGAAGAAGCCGTCCGTGCCCTCCCCGCGCGGCGTCAGGACGAGGTCGTCGCCCGCGACCGGCGGCGCGCCGCCGATCGCCTCGCGCCACGCCTGCGCAAGCGGAACGCGGCGGAAGCCGGGGTTCCGCGCTAGGAAGGCCTCGACCTGCGACTCGTCCTCGTCGGGCAGCAGCGAGCAGGTCACGTAGACGAGCCGGCCGCCGGGGCGCACCAGGCGGCTGGCGCTGTCGAGGATGCGCGCCTGCTTGGCGACCAGCTCGGCGAGGTCGGTCGGCGACAGGAACCAGCGCGCGTCGGGATTGCGCCGCCATGTCCCCGTGCCGGTGCAGGGCGCGTCGACCAGCACGCGGTCGAAGCTCGCCTTGTGGCGCTTGACCCAGGGATCTCGCTCCGTGGCGAGCAGCCTGCGCTCGGCGTTCGAGACGCCGGCGCGACGCAGCCGCGCGGTCGCGCCCTCGAGCCTTCGCGCGACCGTGTCGCACGCGACCAGCCTGCCGGTGTTCTCCATCGCCGCGGCGAGGGCGAGCGTCTTGCCCCCGGCACCCGCGCAGAAATCGCAGACCCGCATGCCCGGCCGCGCCCCCACCAGCGCCGCGGCGAGCTGCGAGCCCTCGTCCTGGATCTCGACCAGGCCCTCGCGATGCGCGCGCGTGCCCGAGAGCGGCTGGCGCGAGGCGAGGCGCAGGCCGAGCGGCGAGATCGCGGTCGGCTCGGCGACGATGCCGTCCGCCGCGAGCGCGCGGCGCGCCTCGTCGCGCGTCGCGCGCAGCGCGTTGACGCGCAGGTCGAGCGGCGCCTCGTCCTCCATCGCCGCGAGCTCCTCGGCGCTGGCGCGCCCGAAGCGGGCCTCGAGCGCGGGCCAGAGCCAGGCGGGCACGTTGGCGCGTACCTCCGGGGGCTGCTCGGGATGGTCGATCGAGCGTCCCGCGAGCGCCTCCGCGATCGCGCGCTCGCGCATCGACAGCGCGGCTGGACGGAAGCGGTCGCCGTCGAAGCCGTCGGAGAGCTGCGCGAGGCTCCAGCCCTGCAGCACGAGCAGCGCCGCGATGGCGCGCGCGCGCGTCGTGCCCTGCCCGCCGGCGACCCGCGCGATCCACCAGTCGAGCTGCGCGCGCCGCCGCAGCACGCCATAGGCGAGCGCGGCGATCGCGGCCCTGTCCTTCGAGCCGATGAACCGGCGCGAGCGGAAATAGGACTGCGCGCAGAGATCGGCCGGGCCGCGCGCCGCCTCGATCGCGTCGAGCAGCTCGATCGCGGCCTGGGCGCGGGCGCCCGGCGTCACAGGTCGACGCGGTAGTTCGGCGACTCGCGCGTGATCGTCACGTCGTGGACGTGGCTCTCGCGCAGCCCCGCGCTGGTGATGCGCACGAAGCTGCAGTTGCGCTGCATGTCGGCGATGGTCGCGTTGCCCGTGTAGCCCATCGCCGCGCGCAACCCGCCCACCAGCTGGTGGACGACCGCGCCCACGGGGCCCTTGTAGGGCACGCGCCCCTCGATGCCCTCCGGCACGAGCTTCAGCGAGTCCTTGATGTCCTGCTGGAAGTAGCGGTCGGCCGAGCCGCGGGCCATCGCGCCCACCGAGCCCATGCCGCGATACGACTTGTAGGAGCGCCCCTGGTAGAGGATCACCTCGCCTGGCGCCTCGTCGGTGCCCGCGAAGAGCGAGCCCAGCATCGCGCAGTCGGCGCCCGCGCCGATCGCCTTGGCGAGGTCGCCCGAGTACTTGATGCCGCCGTCGGAGACGACCGGGATCCCGCGCTTGCGCGCCGCCTCGACGCAGTCCATCACCGCGGTGAGCTGCGGAACGCCGACGCCGGCGACGATGCGGGTGGTGCAGATCGAGCCCGGGCCGATGCCGACCTTGACCGCGTCGGCGCCCGCGTCGATCAGCGCGCGCGTGCCGTCCGCGGTGGCGACGTTGCCGGCCACGACCTGCGTCGAGTTGCGCAGCTTGCGCACGCGATCGACGGTCGCCAGCACGCCTTCCGAGTGGCCATGCGCCGTGTCGACGATCACGACGTCGACCTCGGCGTCGAACAGCGCCTCGGCGCGCGCGACGGCCTTGTCGCCGACGCCCACGGCCGCGGCGGCGCGCAGGCGCCCCTTCTCGTCCTTGCTGGCGCTGGGGAAGCGCTGCGCCTTCTCGATGTCCTTGACGGTGATGAGGCCGATGCAGCGATAGCTTTCGTCGACGACGAGCAGCTTCTCGATGCGATGCTGGTGCAGCAGGCGCTTGGCCTCGTCGCGGCTCACGCCCTCCTTCACCGTCACCAGCCCCTCGTGCGTCATGAGCTCACGCACGGGCTGCCCGGGGTTGGAGGCGAAGCGCACGTCGCGGTTGGTGAGGATGCCCGCGAGGCGGCGCGTACCCTGCTCGACCACGGGGATGCCGGAGATGTGGTGGTCGGCCATCAGGCGCAGCGCGTCGGCCAGCGTCTGGTCCGGTGCGATGGTGACAGGGTTCACCACCATGCCCGATTCGAACTTCTTCACCTTGCGCACCTCGTCGGCCTGCTGGCCGATGTCGAGGTTGCGGTGGATGACGCCGAGGCCGCCGGCCTGCGCCATCGCGATGGCGAGCCCGCTCTCCGTGACCGTGTCCATGGCCGCCGAGAGAAGGGGGATGCCGAGCTGGATCCGGTTGGTCAGGCGCGTGCGCGTGTCGACGTCGGCGGGCAGCACGGCGGAACGCGCGGGCTGCAGCAGCACGTCGTCGAAGGTCAGGGCTTCACGGATCTGCATGCCATCTCCTGGCGGCGGAAAATGGCGGCGCATCATACACGGAAGCGCCGCGGCTACAAGCCGCCGGAACCCGGCTTGCGCCCCTTCGCGACGAGGAAGAATTCCGACGATTCGCGGCGGCTGGATGGTGGCT
>CANMWW010000186.1 GCA_947500965.1 Alphaproteobacteria bacterium | reverse complement strand
GTCTACGAGACGCTCGTGACGCAGTCGCCCGGCGACTACGTCAACGTGAAGCCGATGCTGGCGACGAAGTGGGAGCGCGTGAACGGCGGCAAGGCCTGGCGCTTCACGCTGCGCCAGGGCGTCAAGTTCTGGGACGGCAGCCCCTTCACCGCGGACGACGTCAAGTTCTCGCTCGACCGCCTCGTCAACCTGAAGGACCAGCCGGGCGTCTACGCCTCGAACCTCGAGGCGGTGCAGGTCGTCGACCCGATGACCGTCGACCTGGTGATGAAGGACCCGAACTCGCCGCTGCTGATCAACTGCGCGGCGCCGGCCTTCGCCATCTACTCGCGGAAGCTGGTCTCGGCGAATGGCGGCGTCTCCGACGCCTCCGCCAACACGGCCGACAAGGCGACGCAGTACCTCAACGCCAATTCCGCCGGCACGGCCGCCTACCGGATGGCGTCGTGGGAGCGCAACACGGCGGTCACGCTGGTGCGCAACGAGCACTGGTGGGGCGGCAAGGCGCCGTTCGAGCGCGTCGTGATCCGGCACATCGCGGATGGCGCGGCCCAGCTGCTCGCGGTGCGGCGCGGCGACATCGACGCGGCCTTCAACCTCACGGCCGAGCAGCTCGCCTCGCTCAGGGGCGACGCGAATGTCCGCCTCGAGTCCACGGTCAGCCTCGACTACGTCTACATGACGCTGACCGGCAACGCGGAGTTCAACCCCGCGCTCGCCAAGCGCGAGGCGCGCCAGGCCGTCGCGCACGCGATCGACTACGACGGCATCATCAACGGGCTCGTCGGCGGCTTCGCCGTGCGCCCGCCCTCGTTCCTGCCCATCGGCGCGGCCGGCACGACCGAGGCCTTCACCAAGGAGTTCGGCTACCGCCAGGACCTCGACAAGGCGAAGGCCTTCCTGCAGCAGGCGGGCCTGCCGAACGGGTTCGAGTTCGACCTGTCGATCACCAACGCGGCGATCGTCGGCACGAACTACCAGGTGATCGCGCAGAAGGTGCAGTCGGACCTCGCGCGCGTGGGGATCAAGGCGAACCTCAAGCCGCTCGACCCGGTCAACCTGCGCACGCAGTACAACGGCGGCAGGACGACCTCGGTCATCACCTTCTGGAACCCGCCCTCGCCGGAGACCGACCTCTGGGCGTCGGCGTCGATCGAGCGCGTCGCCAAGCGCGTCGGCTGGGACGTGCCGCAGCCGATGCGCGACCTCGTCAAGGCCGCCGCGGCCGAGCAGGACCAGGCGAAGCAGGTCGCCCTCTACAAGCAGTACCAGCAGCAGCTGGTCGACAACGCGCACTACCTGATCCTGCTGCAGCCGATCTACCGCATCGCCGTGCGCAACACGCTGAAGAACTTCAACGTGACCGCGGCGGGCTGGTACGTCGAGATGGAGCAGGTCGAGCCCCCGTGATCGTCGCCGTCCCTCCGGCGCGCGGCCCCTGGCCCGCGCCGGAGGGACGGCTTCCTCCGCCGGTGGCGCGCTCCGTCCCCGGGGCCGGGAGAGGTCCATGTTCCGCTACCTGACGCTGCGCCTCGCCTCCATGGCCGTCATGGCCGTGCTGGCGACGCTGATCGTCTTCCTCATCGCGACGCAGGTGCCGGCGGACCCGGTGCTCGCGCAACTCGGCGACCTGCAGTCGGCCGACAAGGAACTCGTCGCCGCGTATCGCCGCAAATGGGGGCTCGACCTGCCGATCTGGCAGCAATACCTGCTGTTCCTGAAGGGCCTGTCGCAGGGCGACCTCGGCCAGTCGATCTCCACGCACCGGCCGGTCCTCGAGGACATCCGCCAGTACGCGCCGGCGACCATCGAGCTGGCGACGGTGTCCTTCCTGCTCGCGATCGCCATCTCGATCCCGCTGGGCGTGCTCGCGGCGGTCAAGCGCGACACGCCGGTCGACCATCTCGCGCGCCTGGTGTCGCTCATCGGCGTCTCGGCGCCGACCTTCTGGCTCGCCTTCATCATGCTCGCGGTGTTCTACGGCGGGCTGCAGGTCGCGCCGGGCCCGGGACGGCTCGACGTCACGGCGCTGCCGCCGCCGTCCTGGTCCGGGCTGCTGCTCGTGGACAGCGCGCGCGCCGGGCAGTGGGAGACGTTCCACGACGCGGCGGCGCATCTCGTCCTGCCGAGCATCGTGCTCGCGGCCTCGATCGTCGGTCTCCTCACGCGCACCGTGCGCGCGAGCATGCTCGAGGCCCTGGCGCAGGACTATGTCCGCGTCGCGCGCGCCAAGGGCCTGCGCGAGACCGCGATCGTCGTCCGCCACGCGCTGCCCAACGCGCTCGTCCCGGTGGTCACGCTGGGCGGCATCGCCTACGCGATCCTCCTGACCGGCGCCGTGATGACCGAGACGATCTTCAGCTGGCCTGGCCTCGGCCGCTACACGTTCCGCAGCGCCATCGCCCTCGACTTCCCCGGCATCATGGGGATCACGCTGGTCGTCGCCGTCGTCTACCTCGTCGTCAACCTGCTCGTCGACCTGTCCTACGCGCTGATCGACCCGCGGGTGGTGCGGCGATGAGCGCGGGCCTCGCATCGTCGCCGGCGGCGGACGCGGCCGCGGCAGGCCGCGCGCGGCGCGGTCGCTGGCTGCGTCGCTACGGGCTCGCGGCGACCGGCGGCGCGATCGTGCTGGCCTGGATCCTCGTCGCCATCTTCGCCACCGCGCTGGCGCCCTGGCCGTACGAGCAGGTCGACGTGACGCGCCGCCTGCTGCCGCCCTCGGCGGAGCACTGGCTCGGCACCGACCTGCTTGGCCGCGACGTCTTCTCGCGCCTGCTCGTCGGCGCCCGCATCTCGCTCGTCGCCGGCATCGTCGTCGTCGTCGTGGGCGGGCTGGTGGGCACGCTGGTCGGCGGCATCGCCGCCTATGCCGGTGGCCGCGCCGAGGAATGGATGATGCGCGCGACGGACCTCGTCATGTGCTTCCCGCCGATCATCCTCGCGATGGCGATCGCGGCGGCGCTCGGGATCGGCGTGACCAACACGATCCTCGCGATGCTCGTCGTGTGGTGGCCCAAGTTCGCGCGGCTCGCGCGCTCGCTCGTGCTCGTGCAGCGCAACCAGGAATACGTCGAGGCCGCGCATGTCCTCGGCTTCGGCCCTTCGCGCATCCTCTTCCGGCACATCGTGCCGAACGCGGTGGGCCCGCTGGTCGTGCTGCTGACGCTCGACGTCGGCACCGCGATCCTGACCTTCGCCGGGCTCAACTTCCTCGGCCTCGGCGTCGTGCCGCCGACGCCGGAATGGGGGCAGATGGTCTCCGAGGGCCGCGAGCTCGTCGAGCAGTGGTGGGTCGCGACCTTCCCGGGCCTCGCGATCCTCAGCGTCGTGATCGGCTTCAACTTCCTGGGCGACGGGATCCGCGACTGGCTCGACCCGAAGTCGAGGCGGCGATGAGCGACCCGGCGCCGCTTCTCGATGTGCGCGACCTGCGCACCGAGTTCGCGACCGATGCCGGCATCGTGCGGGCCGTCGACGGCGTGAGCTTCTCCATCGCCGAGGGCGAGACCGTCGGCATCGTCGGCGAGTCCGGCTCGGGCAAGAGCGTCACCGCGCGCTCGATCATGCGGCTGCTCGACGAGGGCGCGCGGATCGCGGGCGGCACGATCTCGTTCCGCGGCCGCGACGTGATGCATCTCGACCGCGAGGGCCTGCGCGCGCTGCGCGGCAGCGACATCGCGATGGTCTTCCAGGACCCGATGACCTCGCTCAACCCCGTGCGCCGCATCGCCGGGCAGCTGGTCGAGGGCATGACCGTCCATGGCCGCTACGGCAAGGGCGCGGCGCGCGCGCGCGCGATCGACCTGCTGCGGCGCATGGGCGTCAGCGCGCCGGAGCGCGCGCTCGATTCCTACCCGCACGAGTTCTCGGGCGGCATGCGCCAGCGCGTGATGCTGGCGATGGGCTTCTCCAACGGGCCCAGCCTGCTGATCGCCGACGAGCCGACCACCGCGCTCGACGTCACCATCCAGGCGCAGATCCTCGACCTGCTGCGCGACCTCAACGCCGAGTTCGGCACGGCCGTCCTCCTCATCAGCCACGACCTCGGCGTGATCGCGAATGTCTGCCGCCGCGTCATCGTCATGTATGGCGGCGAGGTGGTGGAGGAGGGTCTGGCCGAGGACCTGCTCTCGGACCCGCGCCATCCCTACACCTGGGCGCTGCTCAACGCCGTGCCGCGCGTCGACATGAGGGCCGGGGGCGATCGCAGGCTGCTCGCCATCGAGGGGCAGCCGCCGGACCCGCTTGCCATGCCCGCGGGCTGCCGCTTCGCCGCCCGCTGTCCGTTCCGCGAGGCGCGTTGCGCGGAGAAGCCGGACCTCGCCGAGGTCGCGCCCGGGCGCAAGGCGCGCTGCTGGGTCACGCAGGACGGCGGAGTCCTGCCTGCGCGCGGCACGCATGGCGCAAGGCCTGGCGACGCGTCGCCGCGCGCGGCGCCCGCCGCCGCGCGCGACAGGGCGGCGGCCGAGGTGGCGCGCCCCGGGCCGATCCTCGAGCTCTCCGGGCTCGAGAAGCATTTCCCGCTTCGGGGCGGCGGCTTCCTGTCCACGCCGCGCAAGGTCCATGCCGTGGACGGCGTCGACCTCGTCGTCCGGCGCGGCGAGACCGTGGGACTCGTCGGAGAGTCGGGCTGCGGCAAGTCGACGATCGCGCGCCTCGTCACGCGCATCCACGAGCCGACCGCGGGCCGGATCCTCTTCGACGGAATCGACATCACGCACGCGGACGCGGCGGCGATCCGGCCGCTGCGCCGGCGCCTGCAGATGGTCTTCCAGGATCCCTACGCGTCGCTGAACCCGCGCATGACCGTGGGCGACATTCTGGCCGAGCCGATGCTGTTCCACGGCATCGTGCCGGACCGCGCGGCCGCGCGCGGCCGCGTCGTCGAGCTGCTCGACCTCGTCGGCCTGCCGGCGCGCGCGGCAGGGCGCTACCCGCACGAGTTCTCCGGCGGCCAGCGCCAGCGCATCGGCACCGCGCGCGCGCTCGCGGTCGATCCCGCGCTCGTCGTTGCCGACGAGCCGATCTCCTCGCTCGACGTGAACATCCAGGCGCAGGTGATCAACCTGCTCGTCGACCTGCAGGAGCGCCTCGGCCTCACCTACCTCTTCATCGCCCACGACCTCGCGGTGGTCCGGCATGTCTCGGACCGCATCGTGGTGCTCTACCTCGGCAAGGTCATGGAGGTCGCGACCGCCGCCGACCTCTTCGAGCGCCCGCTGCATCCCTACAGCGTCGCGCTGCTCTCCGCGGTCCCGATCCCCGACGTCGCGGCGGAGCGCGCGCGCAGGCGCATGATCCTCGGCGGCGAGCCCCCGAGCGCGATCGATCCGCCCAGCGGCTGCCGCTTCCGCACGCGCTGCCCGCTGGCGAAGCCCGTCTGCGCCGAGCAGCCGCCGCCGCTCGTCGAGCACAGGCCCGGCCAGTTCGCGGCCTGCCACTTCGCGGGCGAGCTCGCATAGGCGCGTCGCGTCGGGGAGGTC
>CANMWW010000185.1 GCA_947500965.1 Alphaproteobacteria bacterium | reverse complement strand
GTGCGCTCCGCCCAGACCTGGTCCTGGCGCCCGTAGATCACCTGGATCTCGTTGGCCTGGAAGGCGAGGTCGCGGCTCGCGTCGGACTGGATGAAGCGGTAGTGCACCGTGTCGATCTTGGGCTTGCCGCGGAAATGCCCGGCATGCGCCTCGAAGGTCACGCGGTCGTTCGGCTTGTGCTCCTTGAACGCGAAGGGGCCGGTGCCGACGGGGTTGAGCTTGAAGTTGTCGCCGAACTGCTCGACCGCCTTCTTCGAGACGATGAAGCCGCCCTGGTAGTTGAGGAGCGAGCCGAGCAGGAAGGGCACGCGGTTCTTGAGGGTGATGCGAACGGTGTGGGAGTCGACGGCCTCGACCTTGTCAACAGCCGCGAAGTCGGAGGCGAAGGCCGAGGACTTCGAATCGCCCGCGCGGCGGATCGAGAAGACGACGTCGTCGGCGGTCAGCTCGCCGAAGCCGCGATGGAACTGCACGCCGCGGCGCAGCTTGAAGGTCCAGGTCAGGCGGTCGGCGGAGACCTCGTAGCTCTCCGCGAGGTCCGGCTCGAGGTCGTCGAGGCTGATCGTGCCCGGCTTGGAGCGCATCAGGCCGTTGAACATCCAGCTGGCCATCGGCCGGTCCTGGGTGGTCGTCATCCGGTGCGGGTCCATCTGCTGGACGTCCTGCGCGGCCATGCCGACGCTGAGGACCTTCTGCGCGAGCGCCGGGGCGCTGGCGAGGCCGATCGCCGTCGCGGCGAGCAGCATGGTCGTCGTCTTGTTCATGTCGTCAACCTCCCTTGGTCATGGACTCAGGTTAGCCGAGGCGCCGGCGGCGCGCTCGCGAATCTGCCGATCGAGAAGGGCTCGACCGGAGAAGGGGTACGGCCATCCGCGACCAGCTCGGCGACGATCTCGCCCATCGCGGGGCCGAGCTGGAAGCCGTGGCCGGAGAAGCCGAAGGCGTGGACGAGGCCGGGCGTGGTGAGGCTCGGGCCGATGACCGGAATGTCGTCCGGCATCTCGCCGTCGAAGCCGGTCCATGTGCGGATGATCCGCGCGTCGCGCAGCTGCGGCAGGATCTCGAGGGCGCGCGCCATCGCGTCGCGAGCGACCTCGGCGCGCGGGCGCGACAGGCCGGCCTGCGCGTCGCCCCAGCCGCGCCCGCCGCCGAAGATGACGTTGCCGCGCTCTACCTGCCTCGCGTAGACGTTGCCGCCGCACACGCCGATCGAGCGGTCGATGAAGTAAGGCAGCGGCTCCGTCACCACCATGTTGGGGCAGAGCGGCCTGATGGGCACGCCCTCGCCGAACCAGGCCGCGACCTCGCCGCCCCAGAGGCCGGCGACGTTGACGAGACGGCGCGCGTGCGCCGAGGCGGGGCCGGCCTCGACCTCGAAGGCCGAGCCGGTCCAGCGCGCACCCTCCACCTTCGCGAATTCGCGGATGTCCGCGCCGGCGGCGCGCGCCGCGCGCGCGAAGGCCGGCGCGACGAGGCGCGGGTTGGCCTGCCCGTCGTCGGCGCAGAGCGAGGCCCCGACCACCTTCGGCCCGAGCCAGGGATAGAGCGCGCGCACCGCGTTGCCGCCGACGACCGACAGCTCCAGGCCATGGTCGCGCGCCTCGCGCGCATAGCGCTCGAGCTCCGCCATCTCGGCCTCGTCGCGCGCGAGCTTGATGTGCCCGGTGGCGCGGAACTCGCAGTCCTCGCCCACGATCGCGGGCAGCCTGTCCCAGATCGCGCGCGAGCGCGTCGCCAGCGGCATCTCGCGGAAGTCGCGGCCCTGGCGGCGCACGCCGCCGAAATTCGTGCCGCTCGCCATCGCGCCGCACGCGCCCTTCTCGAGCAGGACGACGCTCATGCCGCGCTGGCGCAGCGCGAGCGCGGCGGCGCAGCCGGCGGTGCCGCCGCCGATGATCGCGACGTCGAAGACGGGCGCGCTCACGACAGCAGCTCCGGCAGCATCGGGATCGGCTTGACCGGCGGCTGCGCGCGCAGCCGCCCCGCCGAGGCAAGCTCGGCGCCGCGCGCCACGGCAAGGACCTCCGCCGCCGCGCGGCCGCACATGCGTCCCTGGCAACGCCCCATGCCCACGCGCGTGAAGGCCTTCGCGCGGTTGAGCTCGATCGCGCCCCTGGCCGTCGCCGCCTCGCGCAGCGCGCCGGTGGCTATGCCCTCGCAGCGGCAGAGCATCGTCGCGTCGTCGAGGTCGCGGACCATGTGCGCGGGGAAGGGATAGGCCGCCTCCAGCCCGCGGCGGAAGACGTCGAGCCGCGCGAGGCGCCCCTCGAGCCAGGCCGCGCGGTTGGCGTCGAAGGACAGGCCAAGATCCTCGAGCAGCGCGAGCGCCGCGCGCTCCCCCGCCAGCTCGGCGGCGTCGGCCCCGCCGATGCCCGCGCCGTCGCCCGCGACATAGACGTGCCGGCGCGAGCTGCGGCCGGCGGCGTCGCGCGCGGGCACGTGCTGGCGCGTGCGCGGGTCGAACTCGAAGCGGCAGCCCGCGAGGTCGGCGAGCTGCGTCTCGCTGCGCAGCCCGAACGAGGCGCCGATCGCGTCGCAGGCGACCTCGCGCTCGACCCCGCCGGCCTCGAAGCGCAGGCGCTCGACGCGCCCGTCGCCCTCCGCGCGCGGCCGGCGCACGTCGAAGAACATCGGCACGCCCGCGCGCCTCAGCCGCGCGACGTAGAGCATGCCCTTGGCCAGCGTCGCCGGCGCGAAGAGCATGCGCGGCAGGCCGCGCAGCTTCGCGAGGAAGGGCGTCGCGTCGAGCACCGCCGCGACGTCGACGCCCGCCTCCATGTACTGGCAGGCGACCAGCGGCAGCAGCGGCCCGGCGCCGAGGAACGCCACGCGACGACCGATCGCGCAGCCCTGCGTCTTGAGCGCGATCTGCGCGCCGCCCAGCGCGTAGGCGCCGGGAAGCGTCCAGCCCGGGAAGGGCAGCGCGAGGTCGGTCGCCCCGGTCGCCAGCACGAGCGCGTCGAAGGCGAGGCGCGACGGCCCCTCGGGCCCGAGCAGGTCGAGCGCGTCCTCGAAGCAGTTCCACGCCAGCGTCTCGGCGCGATGGTCGACGCGGCCCGCGAGCGCGGGCGCGAGCGCGTGGATGCGCGTGGCCTTCGCCGCCTCGAGGCCATAGAGCTCGCGCGCCGGGCGCCCGGCACCCTCGGGCGGCTGCTGGTAGATGCGGCCGCCGGGCCGCGCGGCCTCGTCGACCAGCACCGGCCGCAGCCCGGCCTCGACGAGCGCCGCGCAGGCGCGCATGCCCGCGGGCCCCGCCCCGACCACGACGACGCGCGGCTCAGCCACCGCCCGTCCCCGTGACGACGTGCATGCCCTCGGCCACCAGCGTGGTGCAGGCGCGCACGCGCGCGCCATCGGCGAGCGCGACGAAGCAGTCCTGGCACGCGCCCATCAGGCAGAAGCCCGCGCGCGCGCCGTCGCCGAACTCGAACCGGCGCAGCGCCGGGGCGTTGAGGAGGATCGCCGTCATCAGCGTGTCGCCGACGCGCGCGCGCGCCGGCCTGCCGTCGATGGCGAACGCGACCTCCGCGCTCGCGCGCGGTTTCACCCTGGAGAACTGCATCGGCGGCGAGGCTACATCCGGCCGGCGCGCGCCGCCAACCCGCGCGCCGCCAACCCGCGCGCGCTCACAGCGAGGGCTCGAGCCGCCAGTTGACGAGCAGCTCGGCGACCGAGGCGCTGTTGGGCAGGTCGACGACCATGCCGCACAGCGCGGCGAGGTCCTCGGGCTGGGTCACCTGCGACATGTCGATCCCGTCGTGGCCGGCGACCATGTCGGTGTTGACGAAGCCCGGGCAGAGCGCGGTCGAGCGGATGCCGTGCTCCCAGCCCGCGCGCCGCACGGCGTGGTTCAGCGCGACCACGGCGTGCTTGGCCATCTGGTAGCCCGCGTTGAGGCCGAGCACGCGCTTGCCCGACAGCGAGGCGACGTTGACCACGCGGCCATTGCCGGCGCGCTTGAGGTGCGGGAACGCCGCGCGCAGCAGCCGGAAGGGTCCCTTCACGTTGATGTCGAGCAGCGCGTCGAGGTCGGCGTCGCTGCCGGTCTCCAGCTGGACCTGCGGCGCGATGCCCGCGTTGTTGACGAGGATGTCGATCCGCCCGAAGCGCGCGACCGTCGCCGCGACCCAGGCGTCGCCCGCAGCCGGCTCCGCGGCCTCGTAGCGATGGACGAGCAGCCGCTCCTCGCCCAGCGCGCGCAGCTCCGCCGGCAGGGACTGCGGGCGCCGGACGCCAAGGCTGAGGACGCAGCCGCGGCGCGCCATCTCGCGCGCGATCGCCAGGCCGATGCCGCGATTCGCCCCGGAAACCATCGCCACGCGCGCGTCCGCCATCGATCCCTCCCCGTCTTCCTGCGGCGCGAGCATGCCCGCCGCCGCGCGCCGCGTCACGCGAAGCGGCGCAGCCCCGCGCAGAGCGCGTCGTGCTGCGGGTCGTCGCGCGCGACCAGGCCATGGCGCAGGAAGAAGTCGATGAGCACGAGGTTGCAGTTGAACTTGAACTCGCGCGTGTCGCGCACCGTCGCCATGGCGCGCGCGACGGGCCAGAGCTCGAAGCCTTCCATCTCGCCGTCGGCGGGGCGCGGCACGAAGTCGGCGGGCAGCTCGAGGTCGAAGCAGAACTGCACGTCCGGCTTCAGCCCGTCCGGCGCCTCCATGCAGTAGGCGATCGCGCCCACCGGGATCGCGCGCCGCGCCAGCTCGGCCGGGATCGCCGCCTCCTCGGCGCATTCCTTGACGAGGTTCTCGAAGATCCCGATGCCGACGGGCAGGCCGCCGGCGACGGTGTTGTCGAGCATGCCCGGGTAGGTCGACTTGCCGCGCGCGCGCCGCGGCACCCAGACATGGATGCCGTCGGGCCGCCGCACGAAGCCGGTCATGTGCACGCCGCAAGCCGCGATGCCGAAGGCCGCCACCGCCGCGCGCTCGACCTGCATCAGCGGCGGCGAGCCGACATGCGGCGCCACCGGGTAGAACTCGTCGCGCCGGCCGGTCACCAGCCCGTCGCGCTCCAGCCCGCGCACCACGTCGTCCATCGCGGCGCTGCGCGCGGCGTGGTCCGCGAGCTCGTCGCGCAACGACAGGCCGCCATCGGCGTCGGGCGCGAAGACGTCGCGCCGCGCCGAGAGGCGCTGCGCGAGCGCGTGGCGGATCCAGCCCACGCGCGCGCCAGCGACGCGGAAGGGCGCGAAGCCGGAAAGGTCGTGCCGGTTGCACTCGGCGATGCGGTCGAGGAAGGACATGGCGCCGGGAAGCTGCCGCCTCCGCGCGCCGGGCACAAGCGCGGCGCGGGCGCGCGCCCTGCGGATTGACCCCGGCGGTGGGGCGGACCAGATTGCGCGCCGCCATGCCAGGGACCATCGACACGCGCCCGCTCGAGGCCGCCGAGCGCTACCTCGCCGCCGCGCGCGCCGCCGTCGCCGCGCGCGTCGCGCCGGGCGGCCGGATCGACGCGCGGGCGCTCGACGCGCACCAGTTCGCCGCGCATGGCTACGCC
>CANMWW010000184.1 GCA_947500965.1 Alphaproteobacteria bacterium | reverse complement strand
TGGCACGAGAGACGGCTGCTCGACGACGCGACGCTCGCCGCGCGCTTCGCCGATCCCGGCGTGCAGGTCCATGTCCTCCATGTCGCCGGCGAGCCCGGGGGCTATGTCGAGCTCGACATGCGCCGGCTTCCCGCCGAGGCCGAGCTGGCCTTCTTCGGGCTGCGTGGCGCGCTGACCGGCCGGGGCGTCGGGCGATGGCTGCTGGACTGGGCCATGCGCGAGATGTGGCGCGCCGAGCCGCGGCGGCTCTACGTCAACACCTGCACGCTCGACCACCCGGCCGCCCTGCCGCTTTACCAGAAGCTGGGTTTCCGCCCATTCGCGCAGGAGCGAAAGACCATCCTCGACCCGCGCCCTCTCCATTGACCCCGATCCCGGGCGCGCCAGCTAAAACGCGCTCCCGGTCCGGCGCGAAGGTTGCTAGTGTCTCCGGGATTGGCCGACCCCCGGCCAAGACTCAAATCAACAGGTGAGGTTTCGACAATGAAGGCTCTGACCGCCCTCGCGTTCGGCGCGGGCATCATTGCCGCCATCGGCGGCGGCGAGGCTCTGGCCCAGACCAAGAGCACGCTCGACATCGTCAAGGAGCGCGGTCGCCTGCGCTGCCAGGTCGGACAGCCCGCTCCGGGCTTCTACGAGCAGACGACGGACGGCAAGTGGCGCGGCCTCGACTATGACGTCTGCCGCGCCGTGGCGGCAGCCGTGCTCGGCGACACCGACAAGATCGACGTGCAGTCGGTCACCAACGCCGTGCGCTTCACCGCGCTCGCCAACGGCGAGTCCGACATGCTCTCGCGCACCACGACGTGGACCCTGCTGCGCGACAGCCAGCTCGGCCTCGACCACCAGGGCATCAACTTCTACGACGGCCAGGGCTTCATGGTGCGCGCCAACAGCGGCATCAAGAGCGCCAAGGAGCTCAACGGCGCCACGATCTGCGTGATCACCGGCACCACTACCGAGCTCAATCTCTCGGACTACTTCCGCACCAACAACATGACCTACAAGCCCTTCACGACGGCCGATTCCAACATCGCCCGCGAGACCTACGAGAAGGGCGGCTGCGACGCGAACACGAACGACAAGTCGTCGCTCGCCTCGAGCCGCGCGACCTTCGCGAAGCCCAGCGACCACGTCATCCTGCCCGAGACGATCTCCAAGGAGCCGCTCGGCCCGGTGGTGCGCCACGGCGACAATCAGTGGGGCGACATCGTCAAGTGGTCGCTGTACGTCATGATCGCGGCGGAGGAGTTCGGAATCACCTCGGCGACCGTGGACAAGGTCCGCGCCGAGACGAAGGATCCCGAGGTCCGGCGCATGCTCGGGCTCGAGGGCGAGCTCCACAAGGGCCTCGGCCTCGACAAGGACTGGGCCTACCGGATCATCAAGCAGGTGGGCAACTACGGCGAGAGCTTCGAGCGGAATGTCGGCCCGGCGACGCCGCTGGGCATCGCGCGCGACGGCAGCCTGAACGCGCTTTGGACCAAGGGCGGGCTGATGTACGCCCCGCCGTTCCGCTGAGCTGAGCGGGTCATCCTGCGTCGCCGGATCGCGAGCGATCCCGGCGGCGCAGGTCCTGGCACCGCGTCCCTTTCCGTCGGAGCCCTGGCGCATCGCGCGGGCGGCTCTA
The DNA here is from genome assembly GCA_947500965.1 of Alphaproteobacteria bacterium. Taxonomy (GTDB): domain Bacteria; phylum Pseudomonadota; class Alphaproteobacteria; order CACIAM-22H2; family CACIAM-22H2; genus CAIOSQ01. Next base: position 3,867 of record CANMWW010000184.1, on the reverse strand, counting down.
CCGAACGGGACGCGGATACCGGCCCCTCGAACGGACCGGCTCCCCCATGCCCCCCATATCGCTAGCCGTCGATGCCCGGCGCGGTCGCGTGGCCGAGTGGCTCTACGACAGCCGCTTCCGCTCGATCGTGGCGCAGGCCGTGGTCGTCGGCATCGTTGCATGGGGCTTCTGGTACCTTGCATCGAATACCCAGGAGAACATGGCCCGTCGCGGCCTCTCCACGGGGTTCGACTTCGTCTTCGGCACGGCCGGCTTCGACATCAGCTGGTCGCTGTTCCAGATAAGCACGCCTGCGTCCTACATCGACGTCTACAAGGTCGGCATCGTCAACACGCTCGCGGTCTCGATCCTCTCGATCGCCTTCGCGACGGTGCTCGGGTTCGCGGTGGGCATGCTGCGCCTCTCGAACAACTGGCTCGTGTCGCGCCTGGCCGGCTGGTACATCGAGGTCCTGCGCAACACGCCCCTCCTGCTCCAGATCTTCTTCTGGTTCATCGGCGTCTTCACGGGCCTGCCGCCGCCGCGCCAGTCCTACCAACCGGTCGAGGGCTTCGTCCTCAACAACCGCGGCTTCTTCATGCCCGCACCGGTGGCCGGCGAGACGCTGTGGATCACCGGCGTCTCCTTCCTCGCCGCATGCGTCGCGGCCATCGTGCTGCATCGCTGGGCGCGCGCGCGCCAGGCCACGACCGGCAAGCGCTTCCCGTCGATCCTCGCCGGGTTCGGGATCGTCATCGGGGCGACCGGCCTGGCCTTCGTCGCGACGGGCATGCCGCTGTCCTGGGACGTTCCGAAGCTGCGCGGGTTCAACTTCACGGGCGGCATGACCGTGCCCCCTGCCTTCTGCGCGCTGCTGATCGCGCTGTCGGTCTACACGTCCTGCTTCATCGCCGAGATGGTCCGCGCGGGCATCCAGTCGGTCAGCCATGGCCAGACCGAGGCATCCTTCGCGCTGGGCCTCAAGCCCAACTGGACGACGCGCCTCGTGATCGTGCCGCAGGCGATGCGCGCGATCATCCCGCCCCTCATCAGCAGCTACCTCAACGTCACGAAGAACTCGTCCCTGGCCGTGGCCATCGGCTACCCGGACCTCGTGGCCGTCTGGATGCAGACGTCGCTGAACCAGTCCGGCCGCGCGATCGAGATCGTGGCGACGACCATGCTGTTCTACATGACCTGCAGCCTCTCGATATCGATGCTGCTGAACGTCTACAACCGCCGCATCCAGCTGCGGGAGCGCTGAGATGGCCACCGAGGCCCCCAACCCCGCGCTGGTCTTCCAGCCCAAGCCTTCGCTGCCGCCGCCGCCCTTCACCGTCGGGCCGGTCGCCTGGGTGCGCGCCAACCTGTTCTCCGGCCCGGTCAACACGCTGCTGACCCTGGCCTCGATCTGGGGCCTCTACCTGACGCTCGCCGCGTTCCTCGAATGGGCCTGGTTCGACGCCGTGTTCGAGGCGAATTCCCGTCGCGAGTGCCTCGACAAGAGCCCCACTGGCGCCTGCTGGGCGGGCGTGCGGGCGAACTGGGGACGCCTCATCTACGGCCCCTACCCGCTCGCCGAGCGCTGGCGCATCGACTTCGCCTTCCTGGCGCTGATCGCGTGGATGGCGCCGCTCTGGATCCGCGCCGTCACCGGCAAGATCGCGATCGCCGCGACCATCGTCTGCGCCTATCCGTTCTTCGCCGCCTACATGTTCCTCGGCGGCACGCGCGAAGAGACGATGACGGTCCTCTTCCCGGCGGCCGTCCTGGCCGGGATCGGCGTGCTCGCCCACTCCGCCTGCTGCATCCTCGCGGGCAGGCCGCTTCCGGACGTCCTGCTGCGCCCGTTCGGCGAAGGACTCACGGACAAGGGGCGCAGCCGCGCGCTCGCGGCGATCGCCGCGGTCGCCTACGCGGTCGTCCTCGCCGCCGCCTGGAACTTCGAGCTCGCGGAAGTGAAGACGGATCGCTGGGGCGGCCTCTTCCTCACGCTCGTCATCTCCGGCATCGGGATCACCTCCGCGCTGCCCTCCGGCATCCTGCTCGCCCTCGGCCGGCGCAGCACCATGCCCCTGATCCGCATCCTCTGCGTCTGCTACATCGAGCTGATCAGGTCGGTGCCGCTGATCACGATCCTGTTCATGGCGAAGACCATGTTCCCCCTCTTCATGCCGCAGCACATCGTGGTCGACGAGCTCGTGCGCGCCATCGTCGCGGTCTGCCTCTTCGCCGCCGCCTACATGGCGGAGATCGTGCGCGGCGGGCTCCAGGCCCTGCCCAAGGGCCAGTACGAGGCGGCTGCCGCGGTCGGCCTCAACTACTGGCAGACCACGCTCTTCATCGTCATGCCGCAGGCGCTGAAGGCGATGATCCCGAACATCGTCAGCAACTTCATCGGCCTGTTCAAGGACACCACGCTGGTCGCGATCATCGGCCTCAAGGACCTGATGCTGCAGGTCGATTCCGCGGGCAAGGACCGCGACTGGCTCGGCCTCTTCCGCGAGCCCTATTTCGTCGCGACCGCCATCTACTTCTTCTTCTGCTACTGCATGTCCAAGTACAGCCAGAGCCTCGAGCGGAAGCTCTCCGCCGGGAACCGGCGCTGAACCGGACGGGGCCAGGAATGTCCGACACGCCCTCCCCATCCCCGGCTTCCGGCGCGGCCGACCACATCGCGAGCGCCAAGACCTCGCGCGTCGCCGTCGAGATGAAGGGCGTCAACAAGTGGTACGGGCAGTTCCACGTCCTAAAGGACGTCGACCTGCTCGTCAGCCAGGGCGAGCGCATCGTCATCTGCGGGCCGTCGGGCTCCGGCAAGTCGACGCTGATCCGCTGCATCAACCGCCTCGAGGAGCACCAGCGCGGCAGCATCGTCGTCGACGGCGTCGAGCTCGACCGCGACGTCAAGAACATCGAGCGCGTGCGCAGCGAAGTCGGCATGGTCTTCCAGCAGTTCAACCTATTCCCGCACCTCACGGTGCTGGAGAACTGCACGCTCGCCCCGATCTGGGTGCGCAGCATGCCGCGGCGGGAGGCGGAGGAGATCGCGATGGAATACCTCCGTCGCGTGCGCATCCCCGAGCAGGCGGCCAAGTACCCGGGCCAGCTCTCCGGCGGGCAGCAGCAGCGCGTCGCCATCGCGCGGGCGCTGTGCATGAACCCCAAGGTCATGCTGTTCGACGAGCCGACCTCGGCGCTCGACCCCGAGATGATCAAGGAAGTGCTCGACACGATGGTCGAGCTCGCCTCCTCGGGCATGACGATGCTCGTCGTGACGCACGAGATGGCGTTCGCGCGCCGCGTCGCGGACCGCGTGGTCTTCATGGACCATGGAGAGATCGTCGAGCAGAACACCCCGGAGGCGTTCTTCGGCGATCCCCGCTACGACAGGACCCGGGCCTTCCTCGGCCAGATCCTGCACGGCTGACCCTGCCCCGCCCGCGCCGACCAGGCGCAGGCGCGACAGTCCCCAGCCCTCAATGGCCGAGGATCTGGCTCAGGAAGAGCTTCAGGCGCTCGGTGCGCGGGTTGGCGAAGAACGTCGAGGGCGGACCCTGCTCGACGATCTCGCCCTTGTCCATGAACAGGATGCTGTCGGCGACGGTGCGCGCGAAGCCCATCTCGTGGGTCACGCAGATCATGGTCATGCCTTCGTTGGCGAGCTCGACCATGACGTCGAGCACCTCCTTGATCATCTCCGGGTCGAGGGCGGAGGTAGGCTCGTCGAACAGCATCACCTTCGGCTTCATGCAGAGCGAGCGCGCGATGGCGACGCGCTGCTGCTGGCCGCCGGAGAGCTGGCCCGGGTACTTGGCCGCCTGCTCGGGGATGCGCACGCGCTCGAGGAAGTACATGGCGCTCTCCTCGGCTTCCTTGCGCGGGACC
>CANMWW010000183.1 GCA_947500965.1 Alphaproteobacteria bacterium | reverse complement strand
TCGGGATGCAGGAAGTCGAAATGCTCGAAGAGCATGTCGGCGGGCCGCATCTCGGCGTTGCGCCAGTTCTCGTAGAGCCCCATGCCGGGGATCGCGTTGAAGAACGGGTTGTCGACCTCGCGCAGCCAGGGCTCGTAGCCGCGCGGCAGCGCGTCGGCCGGCAGCGTGTAGCTGAGGAAGACCATCGTGTCGAAGCTGGTCGCCATGTCCTGCGTTCCCGTCCGTCCATGCCGCGCGCGTTCAATCCCAGTACAAGACCGAGTCGGTGACGTATTTCTCCGGCACGACCAGCACCACGCGCTCCTGCGTGCGGCCGTTGCAGGTCGCGCGCAGCCAGTAGTAGCCGGCCGGCAGCTTCGCCATCAGCATCGGGCCCTCGGGCGCGGCGTCGACCAGCACGCGCCCGGCCTTCGTCGCGACGACGATGCGGCAATCCGACAGGTACTTGCCGGTGCGCGCGTTCGCCGTCGTCACCCGCAGCGTGTGCCTGAATCGCATGCGGTGGAGTTCCTGCGTCTCCGGCACGCCGACGCCGCCGGTGACTATGGGGATGCCGTTCTGCGTCTCGCTCTTCAGCGCCTGCGCGGGCGTCGCGCCCGCGAGCCAGGCGAGCCCGAGTACCAGGGCGGCTGCGATCCTTCCGGTCATGTCCTGTTCTCCGATCATTGGCGGGGCGTCATTCGCGGGCGCGCTGCGCCGCGGCGGCGGCCATCATGGCGTCGACCATGTCGAGCCTCGGCACCGCGGGCTTCGCGTGCGCCTTGCGGCTATGGCCAAGGCGCAGCGCGAGCGCGGCCTCGGCGAGCTTGTAGCTGAGCGGGCCCGGATTGATCACCGGCACCGGCAGGCGGTCGCGCAGGTACGCATGCGCCTGGTGCATCGTCGTCGAGCCGAGCAGGATCACGTCGGCCCCGTCCTCGTCGATGCAGCGCCGCGCAGCTTCGAGCAGCAGCGGGAACACCTGGTCCTCCTTGCCGGCGAGCAGCGACTGGTTGCTGGGCTCGACGCCGATCGAGCGGATCGACGCGCAGCGCCAGGTCAGCCCCAGCTCCAGGATCGGCTTCTTGTAGAGGTGCCGCCAGCGGTCCCACATGATCAGGATCGAGAAGCGCTCGCCGAGCATGAGCGCCGCCAGCATCGAGGCGCGGCCCGGGCCTATCACCGGGATGTCGAGGACCGAGCGCAGCGCGGCGAGGCCGGAATCGCTCATCGTGTCGATGCAGACCGCGTCGTAGCCCTCTTCCTGCGCGCGCTTGCCGGCGTCGAGTATGGAGAGGTCGGCGAGGACGGAATCATGGTCGCTCGTGTAGCTGGCCGGGCCGGCGCGCACGGGACGGAAATGGAACTCGATGCCCGGGCCCATTTCGACGGCGTCGAGCTGCGCGGCGCGCTGGAGCCTGTTCTCCTCGCTCATGGGGAACGGCACGACGACGAGGACTTTCCTGCTGCCCATGGGGCGGGGTTCCGGCTAGTTTTCCGGGCCCATTGGTAGCCCGGAACGCCGCCCCATGTCTGCCCCGCGCAATCCCGCCCCGCGCACCCTCTTCGACAAGATCTGGGACGCCCATGTCGTGCTGTCCCGGGGCGAGCAGTGCCTGCTCTACATCGACCGCCACATGGTCCATGACGGGTCGTTCCACGCCTTCAACATGCTCCATTCCCGGGGGCTGAAGGTCCGCCGCCCGTCCCAGACCTTCGGCGTCCCCGACCACTACGTGCCCACCCATGGGCGCAGCGCCGCCGATGCCGCGACGCCGGAGATCCGGCGGATGATCGAGACGCTGGAATCGAACCTCGAGGCCAACGGCATCACGCGCTACGCCCTCGACGACGAGCGCCAGGGCATCGTGCACGTGGTCGGCCCGGAGCAGGGGATCACGCTGCCCGGCCTCACCCTCGTCTGCGGCGACAGCCATACCTCGAGCCATGGCGCGCTCGGCGCGTTCTCCTTCGGCATCGGCCAGTCCGAGAACCTCCACGTCCTCGCCACCCAGACGTTGTGGCAGACGCGGCCGCGCACGATGCGCATCCGCGTCGACGGTCGGCTCGGCGCCGGCGCGACGCCCAAGGACGTCGCCCTCGCCATCATCGCGCGCATTGGCGCGGGCGGCGCGGTCGGCCACGTGATCGAGTACGCGGGCGAGGTCTTCCGCGCGATGTCGGTCGAGGGCCGGCTCACGGTCTGCAACATGTCGATCGAGGCCGGCGCGCGCTCGGGCCTCGTCGCGCCCGACGACACGACCTTCGCCTTCATCGCCGGCCGCCCGCTGGCGCCAAAGGGCGCGGAGTGGGACCGCGCGCTCGCCGCCTGGCGCGCGCTGCCGAGCGACGAGGGCGCGCGCTTCGACAGCGAGGTCGCGCTCGACGGCGGCGCCATCGCGCCGATGGTCACCTGGGGCACGAGCCCCGAGGACGCGCTTCCCATCGACGCCGTGGTGCCCGACGCGAAGCCGCAGGCGCTCGCCTACATGGGCCTCGTGCCCGGGACGCGGCTGACGGACATCGCGGTCGACCGCGTCTTCATCGGCAGCTGCACCAACAGCCGCATCGAGGACCTGCGCGCGGCCGCCGCGATGGCCAGGGGCCGCAAGGCCGTGGTGCCGACGCTGGTCGTGCCGGGCTCCGGGCTGGTGAAGCGCCAGGCCGAGGCCGAGGGCCTCGACCGGGTCTTCCGCGAGGCGGGCTTCGAGTGGCGCCATGCCGGCTGCTCGATGTGCGTGGGCATCAACGGCGAGACGGGGCGGCCGCAGGAGCGCATCGCCTCCACCTCCAACCGCAACTTCGAGGGCCGGCAGGGCAAGGGCGTGCGCACGCACCTGCTGAGCCCGGCGATGGCGGCGGCCGCCGCCGTCACCGGCAGGCTGACCGACATCCGCGCGATGGGCTGAGCGCCATGGACAGGTTCACCACGCTGACCGCGGTCGCCGCGCCCTACGAGCCGGCGAATGTCGACACCGACCAGATCCTGCCCGCGCGCTTCCTGAAGATGCCGCGCGGCAACGGCAAGCACTACGGCGGCTTCCTCTTCCACGACATCCGCTTCGCCGACGACGGCGCGGAGAACCCGGGCTTCGTCCTCAACCGCCCGGAGTACCGCGCCGCGCGGATCCTGGTCGGCAACACCAACTTCGCCTGCGGCTCGTCGCGCGAGGGCGCGGTCTACGCCTTCCTCGACGCGGGCTTCCGCGCCGTGGTCGCGCCGTCCTTCAGCGACATCTTCTTCAACAACTGCCTGAAGAACGGCGTCGTGCCCGTGCGCCTGCCGGACGCGGACTGCGCTGGCCTGCGCGCGCTGCTCGCCGCGCGGCCCGGCACCGAGTTCACCGTCGACCTGGAGGCGCAGGAACTGCGCGTGCCGGGCGGCGCGGTCCACCGCTTCGAGGTCGACGGGTTCTTCCGCGAGATGCTGCTCAAGGGCGTCGACGAAGTCGGGCTGACGATCGGCCTGCTCGCGGAGATCGAGGGCTTCGAGCGCCGCCACCACGCGGCGAATGCGTGGGCGGCGCGCTGAACGCGGCGGCGCCCGTCAGCTCCCCGTGAAGCGCGGCTTGCGCTTCTCCATGAAGGCGCGCCGCCCCTCGCGATAGTCGGCGCTGGCGTAGCAGCCATCCTCGACGCGCTTGCATTCCGCGAGGTCGGGGCCGTCGTCGCGCAGCGCCTGCGCGATGCCGTGCTTCACCTGCGCGATGGTCAGCGGCGCGTTGGCCGCGATCGTCGCCGCGGCCTCCGCCACCATAGCCTGCAGCGCCGCGTGGTCGGCGGCGATCGCGTTGACGAGGCCCGCCGCCTCGGCGCGCCGCGCGTCCCAGCGCCGCGCGGTGAAGAGCAGCTCCTTGGCGCGCATCGGCCCGACGAGGTCGACGAGGCGCTGCAGCCCGCCCTGGCGGAAGGGCAGGCCGAAGCGCGCGACGGGGGCGGAGAAGCTCGCGTCGGCGGTGCAGAAGCGCAGGTCGCAGCGCAGCGCGAGCACCAGCCCCGCGCCGAGGCAGTAGCCGGAGATCATCGCGATCGTCGGCTTGGCGAGGCCGTCGAGCAGGTCGTTGGCGCGGGACTGCAGGCCGTTGTAGTGCGCGACCTGCCCGGGCGTGGAGCGCGCGCCCTCGTACTCGCCGACGTCGTTGCCCGAGCAGAACGCGGCCTCGCCCGCGCCGGCGACGACGACGACGCGCACCTCCGGGTCTGCGGCGCAGCGCGCGGCGAGGTCGCCGAGCCCTTCCCACATCGAGAGCGTCAGCGCGTTGCGCTTGGCCTGGTTGTCGAGGGTGATGCGCGCGACGCCGTCGGCGACCGCGAAGCCGAGCTGGGCCATGTCGGTTTCCCTTCCCTTGCCGTTCAGCGCCGCGTGACCAGGGCCACGCCCAGCACCGTGATCGCCATGCCCGCCAGCTGCACGGGCGCCAGCGTCTCGCCGAAGAACAGCCAGGCCTGCAGCGCGACCATCGGCGGCATGAGGTAGAGCAGCGCCGCCGTGCGCGAGACCGCGCCGCGCCGGACCAGCACCAGAAGCAGCGTGTTCGCCGCGATCGACGTCACCAGCACCGCCCAGGCCATCGCGGCGGCGGCCTCGATGCTGGCGTCGATGCGCAGCGTCTCGAGCGCCGCGGCGGCCGGGATGGTGACGAGGAAGGCCGCGAGGAACTGCAGCGCCTGGGTCGACATCGGGTGGCCGACCGGGATGAAGCGCTTCTGGTAGAAGGTGCCCAGCGTCGCGGCGAGCATGCCGAGCGCGTTGACCGCGAGCGGCAGGGCGATCGCGCCGAGCGACGCGAGGTCGAGGCCGGAGAGCCTTGGCTGCAGCACGATCGCGATGCCCGCGAAGCCCAGCGCGATGCCCGCCCACTGGCGCGGCGTGATGCGCTCGCCGAGCAGCGTGGGCGCGAGCATGGCGGTCAGGATCGGCTGCAGCGCCGCGACGAGTCCGGAAATGCCGGCCGGTATCCCCTGGCCGATCGCCCACCACACGCCGCCGAGATACATCGCGTTGAGCAGCACGCCGCAGGCCATCGCGTGCGCGACGCCGCGCCAGCCGCGCGGCCAGGGCGCACCGAGCGCGATCGCGATCGCCGCGAGCGCCGCCGCGGTGAGCGCGTGGCGCAGCGCGAGGAAGGTCAGCGGCTCCGCATGGTCGATCGCGTATCGCGCGGTGATCCATCCCGTCGACCAGAGCAGGACGAAGAGGGCGGGGGTCGCGCGCTCGAGGAGCGGCGTGGATGGCGCCATCGCGTCGCGGCCGTGGCGAGGGCGGCTCAGCGCCGCGGCGGCGGGTTGGGCGTCGTCTCGATGCCGCCGCGGCCGGGGCCGGCCGCGCCAGGTCCGGCACCCTCGCCGGCACCGCGCGGCGCCATCACCATCTCGACGGTCGAGCCGCCGAGCGAGCGGCCGGAGATCTGGATCGTCGCGACGCGGCTCCCTTGCTGGAAGGCGACGAAGCTCGTGGCCGATCGCAGGCTCGTGACCTCGGTCCAGCCCAGCTTGGGCATCTCGGCGCGGAAGAAGT
>CANMWW010000182.1 GCA_947500965.1 Alphaproteobacteria bacterium | reverse complement strand
GGTCACGGCCACCTTGCCCGCGACGACCGAGCCCTGGAGCGCGGCGGCCACGGCCGTGTAGGCCTTGATGTCGCCGCGGACGCCAGAGGCGACCGCGAAGGTGGAGGCGTCGTCGGTGACGGTGGAGACGCGCAGGCCGCTCGAGACGCGGTTCTGCGTGATGCTCATCTCCGCTGCGTTCGATCGAAGGAACTTCTGCGCCAGCAGCGCGCCGACATTCGTGTTCACGGAAGACATGATGGATCTTTCCTCTTCTGGGATCGGCCGGACGATTCTCGTCCGGGTCGGCCCTCCCCTTCGTCCTGAAGGCGGATTCAAGGCCGGAGTTCATGGTCGCACTCGCCCTCCCGCGCCGGCCGGTTTGGACCCGGCCGGCGCGCTTGGGGTCTACGGGTCCTCGCGCTTAGCGGAAGAGCCCGAGCAGTGCCTGGGGCGCCTGGTTGGCGATGCCGACGGCCTGGATGCCGAGCTGCTGGCGAACCTGCAGCGAGGTCAACGTCGCCGACTCCTTGGCGAGATCCGCGTCGACGAGCGCGCCGAGGCCGATCTTCACCGTCTCTTCCTGCTGCTTGACGAACTCGGTCTGCGACTGGACGCGCGTCAGGTCGGAACCGAGATTGGCGAGCGCGGTGTCGAGCGCCGCCTTGAACACGGTCAGGCTGCTGAGCCGGGCCGTCGCGTCCGTGTTGCTCGTCACGGTCGCCAGGGCGAGGTCCGAGACGTCGTTGTTGCGGACCGTCAGGGCCGAGCCGTCGATGTTGCCGACGACGACCATGTTGGTGCCACCCGAGCCCAGCAGGTTGCGCCCGTTGTAGGACGCCTGGGACAGGTAGTTGTTCACCTCGGAGACCATCGAGGCGAGGTCGGTGTTGTAGGTCGACCGGCTGGCGGTGCTCAGCGATTCATCCGAGAGCTGGATGAGCTTCGCCTTGATGTCGCCGACGCGGTTGCTGATCACCTCGCCGGCGGTCACGGCCACCTTGCCCGCGACGACCGAGCCCTGGAGCGCGGCGGCCACGGCCGTGTAGGCCTTGATGTCGCCGCGGACGCCAGAGGCGACCGCGAAGGTGGAGGCGTCGTCGGTGACGGTGGAGACACGCAGGCCGCTCGAGACGCGGTTCTGCGTGACGTTCATCTCGGCGGTGTTGGAGCGCAGGAACTTCTGCGCCAGCAACGCGCCGACATTGGTGTTGACCGAAGACATTCTGGGTCACTCCTCTTCTTGGAATGGCCGGACGATTCTCGTCCGGGCCGGCCCTCCTCTTCATTCTGAAGACGGATCTCTAGCCGGCCCTGCTATCAAGCAATCGCGATGCCAAGTCGCGATCGACCTGGCTCTTGTTCCAAATCAACGAGTTACATCGAAGGCGCTTCGGTACGCCGCGCACGCGACGGCAGGAACTTCCCTGCGGACCCGGCAAATACTGCCGCCAAGCGGGAAAAAACTGCCGCGTCCCTCAGGAGGTGCGGAACAGTCCGAGCAGCACGTTGGGTGCCTGGTTGGCGATGCCGATCGCCTGGACGGCGAGCTGCTGGCGGACCTGCAGCGCGTTGAAGAGCGTCGTCTCCCGCGCGATGTCGGCATCCACCAGCGCGCCTAGGCCGATCCTCACGGTCTCCTCGGTGCGGCTGATGAACTCGACCTGGTTGCTGGCGCGCACGAGGTCCGAGCCGAGATTGGCGAGGGCGGTGTCCAGCGCGCCCCGGAACGTCTCGAGCGTCTTCAGCGCGTTGACCGCCTGGCCGTTGTTGTTGATCGCGCCTATCGCCAGGTCCTCGACGTCGTTGTTCCGCAGCGTGAGGGTCGAGCCGTCGATGTTGGCCACGACCCGCACATCCGTCCCGCCCGTGCCCAGCAGGTTCGTGCCGTTGTAGCTCGCCTGCAGGAGATAGGTGTTCACCTCGCCCACCAGCGAGGCCAGGTCCGCGTTGTAGGTGTCGCGCTCCGTCTGCGAGAGCGCGTTGTTCGAGAGCAGGACGATCTTCGCCTTGATGTCGCCCAGCCTCGCCCCGATCGTCTCGCCGGCCGAGACCGCCACCTTCGCCGAGGCCACCGAGCCCTGGAGCGCAGCCGACACGGCCGTGTAGGCCTTGATGTCGCCGCGGATTCCCGCCGCCACGGCGAAGGTCGAGGCGTCGTCGGTGACCGTGGAGACGCGCAGCCCGCTCGAGAGCCGGTTCTGGGTGACGACGAGGTCGGCAGTGACCGCGCGCAGGAATTTCTGCGCCAGCAGGGCCCCGACATTCGTGTTGATGGAATTCATGGCGCGTCACTCCACGAAACCGTCGCCGCGCGCCTCGACGCGCGCGACGCGGAGAGCCGCGGGGACCGCATCGTTAACCCTCCCTTAACCATGAGGGCGCGGATGCGGATCCGCGGCCGCCGCTTCAGCGGAACAGGCCCAGCAGCGTCGACGGGGCCTGGTTCGCGATGCCGTAGCTCTGCGTGCCGAGTTGCTGGCGGACCTGAAGCGACGCGAGGGCGGCGGATTCCCGCGCGAGGTCGGCATCGACGAGGGCGCCGAGCCCGGCCTGCACGGCCTCCTCGGACTGCCGCGCGAACTCAGCCTGCGACTTCACCCGCGACAGGTCGGAGCCGAGATTGGAGAGCGCGGTGTTCACGGCCGCGCCGTAGACGTCGATCGCCTCGAGCACCGAACGCGCGTCGGATGCGGATGCGACGTCGGGCACGGCGAAGGGCGCGAGCTCGTTGTCGCGGATCGCGACGGTCGCCCCGTCCGGGCTCGCCACGACATTCGCGTCGGAGCCGCCGGGGCCGAGCAGGTTGCGCCCGTTGAAGGACGCGCGCTCGAGCATGGTGTTCACCTCCGAGACCATGGAGGCGAGGTCCGCGTTGTATGTCGAACGCGTCTCGGCGCTGATGGACTCGTCGGCGAGCTGCACCACCTTGGCCTTGATGTCGCCGAGGCGCTGGCTGATCGCCTCGCCCGCCGCGATCGCGACATTCGCGCCGGCCTCCGAGCCCTGGAGCGCCGATGCCACGGCCGTGTAGGCCTTTATGTCCGCGCGCGCGGCGGCGGCGGCGGCGAAGGTCGAGGCGTCGTCGGTGGCGCTCGACACGCGCAGCCCGCTCGAGACGCGGTTCTGCACGCCCGCCGCGTCGGCGGCGTTCGAGCGAAGGAACTTCTGGGCGAGCATTGCGCCCTGGTTGCTGTTGATGGTCGTCATGTCGCGTCACTCCTCTTCCGCGGATGAACGAGACGTCCGGCCTTTTCCCGCGCCTGCCCTTCTGGGACCCGCAGGAAAGCCTTCCTGAAGGATAGCACCGGTTCGCGCCGACGACACGCGAATCGATGGCTTGCGACGGCGCGACGCGGGTCATTGCTGCCCGGCAGGATTTGCCGGGCCGGGAACGCAGTGCCGGGCGCGTGCCGGCCCCGAGCAGGCGCGAACCGCGCATTGTCGGGGTTTTCGGCCTGCCGGCCTTCTGGCCCGCCGCTTGCTACTGCCCTCGCAGCCATGAGCCAATTCACTTCCGCAAGCCTCCACCGCGTCGACCCGGGCTCCCGCCCCGACATCGCGGAGCGCAATCCCCAGGGCCGGTCCGGTCGCGCGCCCGGCGTCGTCGATTTCGGCGCCATTCTCGACCGCATGGCTCCTCGCCCGCCGGAACCGGCCGAGGCGCCCGACCGGGTCGACGATCCCGCAGCCGCAAGCCGCTCGGCACCGGACCGGGACATCAGGCGCGCGCGCGAACATCTCTCCCCGGCGCGCAACGAACGCCAGCATCCCCAGCACGAGGCGCGCGCGCCTCGGCGCGACGACAGGGATGCGGGCGAAGCGGCGACCGCCCCCGTCGACGACATGCGCGGCATCGATGACGCGGCGGCGGGCGACGCGCCCGGCGCGGGCGCCGACAGCGCCGCGCACGGGCCTCGCATCGACGAGGTGGCGCCCGACGAGCGGGACACGCCGGCTCCGGCGACGGAAGCCTCGGGGCAGCGCGCCGAGGCGACCACGACGGGCGATCCCGAGGCGTCCGGCGGTTCGCGGAACGAGGCCGGCGAGCAGGGCGGCTTCACGCTGGAACCGGCGAGCAATCCCGAGCGCACGGCGGCACCCGCCGACATCGTCATCGATCCCGCGGCGGCGACGCTGCTGGCACTCGGGCTTCCCGCGCAGCAGGTGCAGGCCGGACCCACGGCGTCGATCCTGCCCGCCGCGGACCTTCCGGCGACGAGCGCCACGGGTGCCGCGCCGCTCGCGTCATCCGCCGCCATGCCGGCGGCGATGGCCGCGGCGGTCCCCGCCGCCCCGACGGCGAACGGCCCGGCCGCCGGCGGCGCGAGCGATCCCGCCTTCGGCACGATGCTGCAGGCCCAGGCCGCCGCCCAGCCCCGGGAGGTCCAGGCCGCGCCCCAGCAGCCGCGCTTTCCAGAAGCCACGCAGTCCGCCCCGGCGTCGGAGGTCGCGCCGGCAACCGCGGTCGCCACCATGACATCCGCGCCGGCGATGGCGATGACGCAGGCCATGGCGTCCCAGGCCGAAGCCTTCGCCACGGCAACGCAGCCAGGCCCCGCAGCCGCCGCTCCGGCGAACGCCGCGACCACGAACCCGCAGGTCCAGATCGCGGTCACCACGCCCGCCGTCGCCGCCGCGATCGCCCAGGGCGCCAAGCGGGCCGACGCGCAGTCGACGCCGATCGATCCCGCCCAGTCCTTCGCGATCGAGCTCGAGGCGCCGACGGCCGAAGGCACTCCGCACACCCAGCCATCCACGCCGACGCCAGCCGCCGCCAGGCCGCAACCGGCCGCTCCCGCGCCGGTCGCGGCCCAGCTTGTCGCCCAGGGCCAGGCGGTCGACGCCACGGCCCAGCCGCAGGCCACCGCGCCCACGGGCCCGGCCGCCGCCTCGCTCGCGAGGGCGAATGCCGACGCCCCTGCCCTCGCCGTCGCCGAGACAGGCGCATCCGCCGCGCGCAAGGACGCGCCGGAGGGCGCACTCGCCGCGCAGGCAGCCACGCAGCCGGCGCGGACCGAGGCGACGCCGGAAGTCGCTGCCGCGCGCGGCGCGCGCGTGCCGGCGCATCCGGCGGTCGCGCAGGTCGCCGTCTCCGTCGCCAAGGCGGCGCAGGACGGCGTCGAGCGCATCACCATCAAGCTCCAGCCCCCCGAGCTCGGTCGCATCGACGTGAAGATCGAGGTCGGGGTGGATGGCCGCATCCAGGCCGTGTTTGCCGCCGAGCGCGCGGCGACGGTCGACATCCTCCAGCGCGAGGTGCGCGAGCTCGAGCGGGCGCTCCAGGGCGCCGGCCTCGATGCCGGCGGCGGCCTTTCCTTCGGCCTGAAGCAGAACGGCGGCAATGGCGGCCACGGGGCCTATGCGGGCCTCGAGCGCGGCCAGGGCGGCTCCGGCCGCGGTGCCCCCGAGGAAGATGCGCGGCAGCAGCAGCAGCCGCGACGAATGGCGACGGCCGATGGCCGCGTCGACATCCATGTCTGAACACCAAACCATGAAGTGATGGAGAAGCAGGTATGAGCCTCT
>CANMWW010000181.1 GCA_947500965.1 Alphaproteobacteria bacterium | reverse complement strand
GCCCTGCGCGATCGCGCTCGCGGCGCGGGCATCGACGAGCAGCGTGTAGTCGGAGTGGCTGTGGATGTCGATGAAGCCGGGCGCGACGACGAGGCCGCGCGCGTCGACCTCGCGCGTGGCGGGCGCGTCGATCCGCCCGACCTCGACGACGCGGCCACCCTCCACGCCGACATCGGCCTCGACCGGCTCCGCGCCGGTCCCGTCATGGACCCGCCCGCCGCGGATGGCGATGTCGAGGGCCATGGCGCCGGCGCGCGACGGGGCCGGGGCCGCCGCCGGCTAGCCCGCCGCGACGTCGTTGCGCGGCGCGCCGGCGACGAAGGCCTCGATGTTGTCGACGACCTGGTCGGCGACGGCCTGGCGCGCCTGCACGCTCGCCCATGCCACGTGCGGCGTGAGGATGAAGTTCGGGTGGCCGGCCAGGCGCATCAGCGGATGGTCGGCGGGCGGCGGCTCCGGCGTCGTGACGTCGATCGCCGCGCCGCCGATCCAGCCGCCGCGCACGGCCTCGACGAGGTCCTCGTCGACCACGAGCGCGCCGCGCGCGGTGTTGACCAGGATCGCGCCTGGCTTCATGCGGCGCAGCACGTCGCGGCTGATCATGCCGCGCGTCGTCGGCGAGAGCGGGCAGTGCAGCGTCAGCACGTCCGCCGTCTCGACCACGGCCTCGAAGGGGATGTAGTGCGGGCGTTCCGGCCCGCCGCGCTGCGTCGAGAAGACGACGTCCATCCCGAAGGCGCGGCCGATGGCCGCCACCGCCGCGCCGATCGCGCCGCCGCCGACGATGCCGAGGCGCGAGCCGCGCAGGTCCGAGATCGGGAAGTCGAAGTAGCAGAACTGGCCGGACTTCTGCCAGTCGCCGCGCTGGACGCTCTGCGCGTAGCTGGCGATGCCGCGGCGCAGCGCGAGGATCAGCGCGAAGGTGTGCTCCGGGACCGTCGTCGTGGCGTAGCCGCGGACGTTGGAGACCACGATGCCGCGCCGGCGGCACGCCGCGACGTCGACGTTGTCCGTCCCGGTCGCGGAGACCGCGATCATGCGCAGCCGCGGCGCGCCGGCGAGGACCTCCTCGCCGACCGGAAGCTTGTTGACCACCGCGATGTCCGCGTCGGCGAGGCGCGCCGCGACCTCGCCGGCGGGCACCCGCTCGTGGTCCTCCCAGCGATGGGCGAAGCGCGGCGCGCGCAGCGTCACGCCCGGCCCGAGCGAGGCGCGCTCGACGCAAACGATTGTCTTCATGCCCGATCCCCCGGCCCCTTCCCCGTCGCCGCGTGGCGCGCCAGAAGCGCCGTCGCGACCTCCGCCCACTCCGCCTCGAGCGAGCCGCGCGCGGGCGGCCTTCCCGCGCTGCGATACCAGTATCCCGCGTTCGCGATGTCGCCCTCGACGCGATGCAGGTGCGCATGGACCCAGTCGTGGTCGGGCTCGCCCTCGTCCGCCTGGACGAGCCTGTGCGCCGCGTCCCACTCGCCCCTCGCGCAATGCCAGAGCGCGGCCAGCGGGCGCGGCGTGCCCGCTGGCGGTGCCTGGCCCGAGAGGCTCAGCCTGAAGCCGGCGAGGTCCACGCCGCTCAGCCCAGCATCGGCAGCTTCAGCCCGTGCTCGCGCGCGCAGTCGACCGCGATGTCGTAGCCGGCGTCGGCATGTCGCATCACGCCGGTCGCCGGGTCGTTGGTCAGCACGCGCTCGAGCCGGCGGTCGGCCGCCTCGCTGCCGTCGCACACGATCACCATGCCCGCGTGCTGCGAGAATCCGATGCCGACCCCGCCGCCGTTGTGCAGGCTCACCCAGGTGGCGCCCGAGGCGGTGTTGAGCAGCGCGTTGAGCAGCGGCCAGTCGGCCACGGCGTCGGAGCCGTCCTTCATCGCCTCGGTCTCGCGGTTGGGCGAGGCGACCGAGCCGGAATCGAGGTGGTCGCGGCCGATCACGATCGGCGCCTTGAGCTCGCCGCGCCGCACCATCTCGTTGAAGGCGAGGCCGGCCTTCGCGCGCCCGCCGAGCCCGACCCAGCAGATGCGCGCGGGCAGGCCCTGGAAGCGGATGCGCGCGCGCGCCATGTCGAGCCAGCGATGGAGGTGGCGGTCCTCGGGGAACAGCTCCTTCATCTTCGCGTCGGTGCGATGGATGTCCTCGGGGTCTCCCGAGAGCGCGCACCAGCGGAACGGCCCGACGCCGCGGCAGAAGAGCGGGCGGATATAGGCGGGCACGAAGCCGGGGAAGTCGAAGGCGTCGGCGACGCCCATCTCCTTCGCCATCTGGCGGATGTTGTTGCCGTAGTCGAGCGTCGGCACGCCCATGCGGTGGAAGTCGAGCATCGCGCGCACATGCGTCGCCATCGACTCGCGAGCCGCCTTCTCGACCCGCGCGGGATCGCTCTCGCGCAGCCGCGCATGCTCGTCGAGCGTCCAGCCTGCCGGCAGGTAGCCGTTGATCGGGTCGTGCGCCGAGGTCTGGTCGGTGACCATGTCCGGGCGCGCGCGGCGATCGCCGGCCTTCGCGCGGCGCACGAGCTCGGGGAAGACCTCGGCCGCGTTGCCGAGCAGGCCGACCGAGATCGCCTCGCCCTTCGCGGTCGCGGCCGCGATCATGTCGAGCGCCTCGTCGAGGCTGCGCGTCCAGCGGTCGAGGTACTTCGTCTCCAGCCGCTTCTCGATGCGGCTGGGCTGGCACTCGACCGCGAGCATGCAGGCGCCCGCGAAGACCGCGGCCAGCGGCTGCGCGCCGCCCATGCCGCCGAGCCCGCCCGTCAGGATCCAGCGCCCGCGCAGGTCGCCGCCATAGTGCTGTCGCCCGGCCTCGACGAAGGTCTCGTAGGTGCCCTGCACGATGCCCTGCGAGCCGATGTAGATCCACGAGCCGGCCGTCATCTGGCCGTACATCATCAGGCCCTTGCGATCGAGCTCGTGGAAATGCGCCCAGTTGTTCCAGTGGCCCACGAGGTTCGAGTTCGCGAGCAGCACGCGCGGCGCGTCCGCATGGGTGCGGAAGATCCCCACGGGCTTGCCCGACTGCACCAGCAGAGTCTCGTCGTCGGCAAGCGTCCGCAGGCTGGCGACGATGCGGTCGAAGCTCTCCCAGTCGCGCGCTGCGCGGCCGATGCCACCATAGACGACGAGCTCCTCGGGGCGCTCGGCGACCTCGGCATCGAGGTTGTTCATCAGCATGCGCAGCGCCGCCTCGCTCTGCCACGAGCGGCAGGTGATGTCGCCGCCGCGCGGCGCGGCGATGCGGCGGGAATTGTCGCGGCGGGTCGGCGTGGCCATGGTCACTGGTGCTCCCAGTCGTCGAGCTTGTCGGTGTTGGGCGGCGAGAAGCCGAGCAGGTCGCCCTTCGTCGTGACGCCGAGCCCGTTCAGCAGCCGGTTCGAGTAGTTGAAGTAGGCGCAGACCTGGTTGGCCTCGAAGATGTCCTCGTCGCTGCAGCCCGCCTCGCGGCAGGCCTTCACGTCGGCTTCCTCCATCTTCTGCGGCGCCAGCGTCAGCTTGCGCACGTAGCGCAGCAGCGCCAGCTCGCGGCCCTCGAAGGCGCGCTCGGGCGCGCCGGCGGCGAGCGCCTCGTAGATCGCCTTCGCCCGCGCCTCGTCCTTCAGCAGGCGCGTCAGCCCGGCGAAGTGGTGCGCGACCGAGTAGTCGCAGCGGTTGGCGAGCGAGGTGTAGATGCCGAGGCACTCGAGGAACCAGACCGGCGTGGAGTTGCCGGTGTGGTGGAGCACGCTCTTGTAGAGCGCGGAGTGGCCTTCCATCGTGTGCGGGCGCAGCGAGTGCGCCTTCATCACGTTGTCGATCGAGTTCTCGGGCCCCTTCACCCGGTCGTAGAGCTGGCGGAGGTAGCCGGTCGACTCCTCGTACTGCAGCATCCGGATCCAGCTCGTCATCGTCGATCTCCCGTCACTTGCCGCCGGCGGGCAGCAGCCCGTCCGGCATCCAGGCGCCGAAGGCGCCGCTCTCGACCAGGTCCCGCGCCGCCTCGAGGTCGCCGGCGAGGAAGCGGTCGCGCTCCACCGGCGCGACCCTCGCGCGCAGCGCCGCGATCGCCTTCGCGAGGGGCGCGCTCGTGGCCAGCGGGGCGTGGAAGCCGATGCCGTCGGCCGCCGCCATCATCTCGATCCCGACGATCGTCGCGACGTTGCTCGCCATCTCGCCGAGGCGCCGCGCGGCATGCGTCGCCATGCTGACATGGTCCTCCTGGTTGGCGGAGGTCGGCAGGCTGTCGACGCTCGACGGATGGGCGAGCGACTTGTTCTCGCTGGCGAGGGCCGCGGCGGTCACGTGGGCGATCATGTAGCCGGAATTGATGCCCGGCTCGCGCACGAGGAAGGCCGGCAGCCCGCCATTGGTCGAGGGATCGACGAGCATCGCGATGCGCCGCTCGGAGATCGCGCCGATCTCGGCGATGGCGATCGCGAGCAGGTCGGCCGCGATCGCGACAGGCTCGGCGTGGAAGTTGCCGCCGGAGAGGATGCGGTCGTCCTCGGCGAAGACCAGCGGGTTGTCGGAGACGCCGTTGGCCTCGCGCTCGAAGATCGCGGCGGCGTGGCGCATCGAGTCGAGGCACGCGCCCATGACCTGGGGCATGCAGCGCAGGCAGTACGGGTCCTGCACGCGCTCGCAGTCGAGATGGGAGGCGCGGATCGCCGAGCCCGCCACCAGCGCGCGGTAGACCGCCGCGACGTCGCGCTGGCCGAGCTGGCCGCGGATGGCGTGGATGCGGTCGTCGAAGGGCGCGTCGCTGCCCTTGGCCGCGTCGACGCTGAGCGCGCCGGCGACGACGGCGGCGGCGAAGGCGTCCTCCGCGGCGAACAGGCCCTCGAGCGCGATGGCGGTCGAGACCTGGGTGCCGTTGAGCAGGGCGAGGCCTTCCTTCGCCTCGAGCTGGATCGGCGCGAGCCCCGCGCGACGCAGCGCCTCGGCCGAGGGCATGCGCTCGCCGCCGAGGAAGGCGTCGCCATGCCCGATCAGCGTCGCGCTGAGATGCGCGAGCGGCGCGAGGTCGCCCGACGCGCCGACCGAGCCCTTGGCCGGGATCACCGGCACGACGCCGCGGTTGGCGATCGCGAGCAGGGCCTCGATCACCTCGGGCCGCACGCCGGAATGGCCGCGCGCGAGGCTCGCGGCCTTGAGGATGGTCACCAGCCGCACGGTGGCCGGGGGAAGGGCCGGGCCCACGCCGACGCTGTGCGAGAGCACGAGCGAGGTCTGCAGCTCGCGCAGCCGGTCGGGCGCGATGCGCGTGGTAGCCAGCTTGCCGAAGCCGGTATTGACCCCGTAGACGGCGTCGCCGGTGGCGAGGATGCGCTGCACGGCGGCCGCGGAAGCGGCGACCGCGGGGGCGGCCGCGGGGTCGAGGCGGAGCGGTTCGGTCGAGCCGCGCCAGCGGCGCAGGTCGGACAGCGCGAGCCTGCCCGGCGAGATCGTGTGTTGCATGGGGCGCGAAGCTAACCCGTCCCCCGGCGGAAACGAGAGTGCAATTTTCCGCCCGACGCTGCACTCTCCCGGGCCATGAGCGACCTTGCCGAAAGGGTCGCGGCCGCGTCCTGGATCTCTC
>CANMWW010000180.1 GCA_947500965.1 Alphaproteobacteria bacterium | reverse complement strand
GGCTGGGCGCGCGGCCTGCTCGCGCGCACGGGCCTCGTCGACCGCGTCACGCTGACGCCGGAGGGCATCTCGCTCGCGCAGATGAAGGCGCTGACGCGCGCGCTGCTGGCGCGCGGCGAGCGGATCTTCGTGCTCTCCTTCCACAGCCCGTCGCTCGAGCCCGGCCACACGCCCTACGTGGTCGACGAGCGCACGCGCGGCGCCTTCCTCGCGCGGATAGAGGCCTATCTCGACTTCTTCCTCGGCGAGCTCGGCGGCGAGGCCGCGACGCCGCTCGGCCTCCACGCGCGCTTCGCGGGGAACGCGCCGGGCCAGCTCCAGGCACGCGCCGGCGGTGCCGCCGCATAGGCCGCGGGCGCCCTGCGTCCTCGACAGCCGCGCGGACGGGCGGTAACGATCATGGCATGGAGCCATCGACGCGAGACGCGGACGCGACGACGCCGGCAGGCCGCCGCGACCGCGTCCTCGCGCCCGCCGACCTCCGCCGGCTGAGCGAGCGCTCGGACCTCCAGGGGCTCATGCGCTACGCGCTGCACCTCGCGCTCGTCGCAGCGGCGGCCGTGCTGGTCGCCCACGCGCGCGGCACATGGTGGCTGCCGGCGGCGATGCTGCTGCAGGGCTGGTTCCTCGTCGCGCTGTTCGCGCCGGTCCATGAATGCATCCACCGCACGGCATTCAGGACGCGCTGGCTCAACGACGTCCTCGGCTGGATCGCGAGCGTGCCGACGCTGGTGAACGCGAGCTTCTACCGGCTGTTCCACCACGCCCACCACCGGCACGCCCAGGACAGGCTGCGCGATCCCGAGCTCGCCGGGCCGTTGCCGGCGACGACCTGGCAATACGCGCTGCGCATCGCCGGCTGGGGCTACTACGCCAGCCGCGTCGCGGTCTTCGGCCGCATCCTGCGCGACCGCTGGGACGGCATGGACTTCATCGCCCCGCGCGAGCGCCCCGGCGTCCGCCGTTCCGTGGTCGCGATGCTGGCGCTCGTCGCCACCGCCTTCGCCGGATGGTCCTGGGTCGACCCGGCCGGGCCCTGGCTGCACTGGCTGCTGCCCGTCGCGATGGCGCAGCCGATCCTGCGCGCCATGCTCCTGTCGGAGCACACGCTGTGCAGCGACGACGACGACGGCCTCTCCAACACGCGCACGACGCTGGCGGCATGGCCGGTCCGGCTGGTGCACTGGAACATGCCCTTCCACGCCGAGCACCACCTCTATCCCTCGATCCCCTTCTTCAACCTGCCGCGGGCGCACGAGCTCGTCCGCGACCGCCTCGCGCATGTCGCGGGCGGCTACCTGGAGACGCAGGGCAGGATCCTCCATCGCATCGCGAGGCGCGCATGAACCCGACGGTCGGCACCTACGAGGCCGGGGACGTCGTCCTGCAGTCGGGCATCACGCTCAGGGGCGCGCGGATCGTCTACGCGACCTACGGCACGCTGGCGCCCGACAGGTCGAACGCCATCCTCTACCCGACCTCCTACTCGGCGCAGCACGTCGACATAGACTGGCTGGTCCGGCCCGGCGGCATCCTCGACCCGACGAGATACTTCGTCGTCATCCCGAACATGTTCGGCAACGGGCTCTCGACCTCGCCCAGCAACGTCGCGCCACCGCTCGACCGCGGCCGCTATCCCGGCGTCACCATCCACGACAACGTGCAGGTCCAGCGGCGGATGATGCGCGAGGTCTTCGGCGTCGAGAAGGTGAAGGCGGTCTATGGCTGGTCGATGGGCGGCCAGCAGGCCTATCACTGGGGCGCCCTCTTCCCCGAGGCGGTCGGGCGCATCGTGTGCCTGTGCACCTCGGCCAGGACCAGCGACCACAACAAGGTCTTCCTCGAGGGCGTGCGCGCCGCGCTGACCGCGGACGAGGCCTTCCAGGACGGCTGGTTCCACCGCACGCCGGTGCGCGGCTTCCGCGCGATGGCGCGGGTCTATGCCGGCTGGGCCATCTCGCAGGACTGGTATCGCGAGAAGCTCTACCTGGCGCAGGGGCATGCCTCGCTCGAGGACTTCCTCGTGCATGGCTGGGAGGCGACCTACTTCCTGCGCCGCGACGCGAACAACCTGCTCGCGCAGCTCTGGACCTGGCAGCATTCCGACATCTCGGCGAACGACAGGTACAGGGGCGACTTCACGGCGGCGCTGCGCGGCATCTCGTGCCCCGCGCTCGTGATGCCGGGCGACCACGACCTCTATTTCCGCGTCGCCGACAACGAGATCGAGGTCGCGGCCATGCCGGACGCGCGGCTCGTCCCGATCCGCTCGATCTGGGGCCATCGCGCCGGCAACCCGCAGGCCAGTCCCGCGGACGAGCACTTCGTGGCGAAGGTCGTCAACGAGTTCCTCGACGCCTGACCCCGGCGTCGAGGCTATCCGGCACGCCGCGGGTCAGAAGCCGCGCGTGATCTTGCGCGGTGCCATGAAGCCGAAGTCGCAGCCTCGATCGGCCTGCTCGATCGTCTCCAGCAGCAGCCGCTCGTAGCCGCGCGCCTCCTCCGGCACCGCGTAGGGCGCCAGGCGCGCGCGCCGCGCCGCCAGCGTCGCCTCGTCGACCAGCAGGTCGATGCGCCGCGCGGGCACGTCGAGCACGATGCGGTCGCCCGTCTCCACCAGCGCCAGCGGCCCGCCGACCATCGCCTCCGGCGTCACGTGGAGCACGATTGTGCCGAAGGCCGTGCCGCTCATGCGCGCGTCGGAGATGCGGACCATGTCCTTGACGCCCTCGCGCGCCAGCTTCCTCGGGATCGGCACGTAGCCGGCCTCCGGCATGCCCGGATGGCCCTTCGGCCCGGCGTTGCGCATCACGATCACGTCGTCGGCGCGGATGTCGAGCGCGGGATCGTCGATCCGGTTCACCACGTCCTCGACGGATTCGAAGACCACCGCGCGCCCCTCGTGGCGCAGCAGCGCCGGCGTCGCGGCGGATTCCTTGATCAGCGCGCCGCCGGGGGCGAGGTTGCCGCGCAGCACGCGCAGCCCGCCCTTCGCGTAGACGGGGTTCGCGCGGCGGCGGATCGCGGTCTGCCCCTTCGCCTCGACGGCGCCGGCGACGATCTCGGCCAGGGTCTGGCCGGAGACGTTGGGCGTCGAGGTGTCGAGCAGGTCGGCGATCTCGCGCAGCAGCACGGGGATGCCGCCCGCCTCGTGCAGGTGCTCCATGTAGTGCTCGCCCGCGGGCTTCAGGTTCACCAGCACGGGCGTCGCCTCGCCCAGCGCGTCGAACTCGTCGAGGTCGACTTCGATGCCGCAGCGCCGCGCCACCGCGGTCAGGTGGATGACCGCGTTGGTCGAGCCGCCCAGGCAGTGCAGCACGCGGAAGGCGTTGCGGAACGAGGCGCGGGTCAGGAAGCGCGACGCCTTCGTGCCCTCGCGCGCGAGCGCGACCGCGCGCATGCCGGATATCTCCGCCTGGCGGTAGCGCTCGCCATGCACGGCCGGGATGGCGGCGCCGCCGGGAAGCGTCAGGCCGAGTGTCTCCGTGACCGCGGCCATCGTGCTCGCCGTGCCCATGACCATGCAGGTGCCCGCGGTCGGCGCGAGGCGCCCGGTCACCGCGCCGATGGCGGCGGCATCGATCGTCCCGGCGCGGTACTGCGCCCAGAGGCGGCGGCAATCGGTGCAGGCGCCGAGCCGCTCGCCGTCATGCGTCGTCGTCAGCATCGGGCCGACCGGCACCACGATCGCCGGCAGGTCGACGCTGGCGATGGCCATCAGCTGCGCGGGGATCGTCTTGTCGCAGCCGCCGATCGCCACCACGGCGTCCATCGGCTGCGCGCGCATCATCTCCTCGGTGTCCATCGCCATGAGGTTGCGCAGGTACATGCTGGTCGGATACGCGAAGGATTCGTGCAGCGACACGGTCGGGAAGACCATCGGCAGCCCGCCCGCGCCGAGCACGCCGCGCTTCACCGCCTCGACGATCTGCGGTGCCGTGCCATGGCAGGGGTTGTAGTCGGAGCCGGTGTCCGCGATGCCGACGATCGGGCGCTCGAGCGCCTCGTCGCTGTAGCCCATCGCGCGGATGAAGGCCTTGCGCAGGAAGAGGGAGAATTCCGGGTCGCCATAGGCCGTCAGGCCCTTCCGCATGCCGATGCTCACGTCGTCCTCCATTGATCCGCGCCGCGCGCATTGAGCCTCGCGGACGGCCCCCGCGTCCAGCGTCGTCGCGCTAGGATGCCAACCTCGACAGGGGAGGCATGCATGCTCGACGTGGCGCTGGTCGGTCTCGGCAGCTGGGGTCGCACCCTCGTCGATGCCGTGCAGGCGGACGGAAGGCCAACGCAGGACGAGCTGCGCGTCATCACCGTCGTGCCGCGCGTCGCGAGCGACGCGGTGCGCGACTACGCCGCCCGCCAGCGCCTGCGCGTCGCCACGCTCGAGGAGGCGCTCGCCGACCCCGCGATCGGCGGCGTCCTGCTCGCCACGCCGCATTCGCTGCATGGCGCGCAGATCCTCGCCGCGGCGCGCGCGGGCAAGCATGTCTTCTGCGAGAAGCCGGTGACGCTGACCCGCGCCGAGCTCGATGCCGGCATCGCCGCCTGCGAGCGCGCCGGCGTGGTGCTCGCGGCGGGCTTCAACCGGCGCTTCCTGCCCGCGGCGCAGGCGCTGCGCGACGCCGCGCGTGGCGGCGCGCTGGGCCGCGTGCTGCATCTCGAGGCCAACGCCTCCAGCCCCTCCGGCTTCGCCTTCGTCGCGCAGTCCTGGCGCGCGAGCGAGCGCGAGAGCCCGGCCGGGGCGATGGGCACGATCGGCATCCACATGATCGACCAGTTCGTGTGGATGAACGGACCGATCGCCGCCGTCGCCTGCCAGGCGACGCGCCGCGCGCTGGAGGTGCCGGTGGCGGACACGACGTCGATGCTGCTGCGCTTCCGCGACGGCAGCACGGGCTCGCTCGTGACCATGGCCGCCACCGCGCGCTGCTGGCAGCTGCGCGTGCTCGGCTCCAGGGGCTGGGCGCAGCTGCGCGACCTCGCGCGCGTCGAGACATCGATGGTCGACGGCGCGCCTGCGACGCGGGAATACCCCGCCGCGCCGATCGAGCGGCTCGAGCTCGAGGCCTTCGCGCGCGCCTGCCGCGGCGCGGCGCCCTACCCGGTGCCGCTCGAGGACGTCGCCAACGGCGTCTCCGCCTGGGAGGCGATCGCGCGCTCCGCCGCCGCGGGCGGCACCTGGCAGGACGTCGCCTGAGCCGCGCTCAGGCGCTCTCGCGCAGCACCACCTCGAAGCCGAGGTCGACGCGCGGCTCGCTCGCGCGGCCCGCGAGGCGATCGAGGACCATCGCGGCCGCGCGCCGTCCCATCTCGCGGCCGGGCACGCGCACGGTGGTGAGCGCGGGATGCGCTTCGCGCGCGACCTCGAAGTCGCCGAAGCCGGCGATCGCCAGGTCGCCCGGCACGCGCACGCCGCGGCGCGCGCATTCCGTCAGCGCGCCGAAGGCCGGGAAGTCGTTCGCGAACATCACGGCGTCGATGCGCGGCCGCGCCGCCAGCAGCGCGGTGGCGGCGCGCGCGCCGCTGCGGATCGTCAGGCCGCGATCCTCGTCCAGG
>CANMWW010000179.1 GCA_947500965.1 Alphaproteobacteria bacterium | reverse complement strand
TCGAGGACCTCGTCGTCTGCATCCTCGACCGGCCGCGCCATGTCGAGCAGGTCCGCAAGGTCCGCGAGGCGGGCGCGCGCATCATGCTGATCTCCGACGGCGACGTCTCCGGGGTGATCGCGACCGCGCTGCCGGAATCGGGGGTCGACATGTACATGGGCTCCGGCGGCGCGCCCGAGGGCGTGCTCGCCGCGGCGGCGCTGCGCTGCATCGGCGGGCAGTTCCAGGGTCGCCTGCTGTTCCGCAACGACGACGAGCGCGGCCGCGCGCGCCGCCTCGGCATCGTCGACCTCGACCGCAAGTACGACCTGCTCGAGCTGGCGAAGGGCGACGTCATGTTCGCCGCGACCGGCGTGACGGACGGCTCGCTGCTGCGCGGCGTGCGCCGCTTCGCGGGAGGCGCGTCGACGCACTCGATCATCATGCGCTCGAAGACCGGCACGGTGCGCAAGATCGAGGCGACGCACAACCTCGCGCGCAAGCCGATGGACTTCTGACATGGAGGGCGGGGCCCGCGCGGCGCCCGCGTTCCTCGGGGTCGAGCATTCGGCGACCGGCCGGCGCTGGGAGGCGCGGCTGGCCTACGATCGTCCCGCGCTCGCGATCGCGCAGTCCGCGGGGATCCCGGAGCCGGTGGCCCGCGTCCTCGCCGGGCGTGGCGTCGCTCCGGAGGACGCGCAGCGCTTCCTCGCCCCGAAGCTGCGGGACCTGCTGCCGGATCCCTCCAGCCTGCGCGACATGGACGCCGCGGCGACGCGGATCTGCGACGCGATCGGCAATGGCGAGCGCATCGCGATCTTCGGCGACTACGACGTCGATGGCGCGACGTCGTCGGCGCTGCTCTCCGACGTGCTCGGCGAACTCGGCGCCCCGCCACGCGTCTACATCCCCGACCGCATGAAGGAGGGCTACGGCCCGAACGCCGCGGCGATGCGCGTGCTGGCCGGCGAGGGCGTGCGCGTCGTGGTGACCGTGGACTGCGGCACGCTTGCCTTCGCGCCGCTGGAGGCCGCGCGCGATGCGGGCCTCGACGTCATCGTCGTCGACCACCATGCCGCCGAGCCGCGCCTGCCGGCGGCGCTCGCCGTGGTGAACCCGAACCGGCTCGACGAGCCACCCGGCCACGGGCATCTCGCGGCGGTCGGCGTCGCCTTCCTGCTCGCCGTCGCCGTGGTCCGCGAGATGCGCCGGCGCGGCGCCTTCAGCGACCGCCCGGAGCCCGATCTCCTCGCGCGCCTCGACGTGGTCGCGCTGGGCACGGTCTGCGACGTGGTGCCGCTGCGCGGGCTCAACCGCGCCTTCGTGCGCCAGGGACTGGCGGTGATGGCGCGACGCGGGCGGCCGGGGCTCGCGGCGCTCGCCGACGTGGCCGGGCTCAACCAGGCGCCCGGCGCCTACCATCTCGGCTTCATGCTGGGGCCGCGGGTCAATGCCGGCGGCCGCGTGGGCGAGGCGGACCTGGGCGTGCGGCTGCTGACCTGCACGGACCCGTCGGAGGCCGCCGGGCTCGCGCGCCGCCTGGACGACTTCAACCGCGAGCGCCAGGCGATCGAGCAGGCCGTGCTCGCCGAGGCGCTGGCCCAGGTCGAGGGGCAGGGCGGCCGCGGTCGGTTCATCCTCGCGGCGGGCGAGGGATGGCATCCCGGCGTGATCGGCATCGTCGCCGCGCGGCTGGCCGAGAAATTCGCGGCGCCGGCGGCCGTCGTCGCGCTCGATCGCGGCCGCGGCCGCGGATCGGGCCGATCGGCAGGGGGCTTCGACCTAGGCGCCGCGGTGATCGCCGCGCGGCTGGAGGGCATCCTCGTCGATGGCGGCGGGCATCGCCAGGCGGCGGGCTTCACCGTCGAGCATGCGCGGCTCGACGAGCTGCGCGCCTTCCTGTCGGACCGCGTCGCCGCGACGCCCGCCGGCCCGTCGGAGCGTGCGCTGCTCGTCGACGCCGCGCTCGCGCCGCGCGGCGCGACCTGGGAATTCGCGGAACTGCTGGAGCAGGCCGGGCCCTATGGGTCGGGCCATCCGTCGCCCTGCCTGGCGATGGCGGCGATGAGCGTCGTGCAGGCGGACATCGTCGGCGCCAAGCACGTGCGCTGCACGCTTGCCGACGCCTCCGGCGCGCGGGTGCGCGCGATCGCCTTCCGCGCGGTCGACACGCCGCTGCAGGCGCTGCTCATGGATCGCAGCGGGCCGCCCGTGCATGTCGCGGGGCAGCTGAAGGCGGATACCTGGAACGGGATGCGGCGCGCGCAGTTCGAGATCAGGGACGCCGCGCGGGCCTGATCACTCCTCCGGGGAGGCCTCGCGCGGGACGCGGCGGAAGCGCGGGTCGCTGGTCAGGACGGCGGCGGCGAAGGTGCGCGCCGACGTCGAGTCGTCCACGCGGCGCAGGCGCACATGCGCGACGCCGTTGGGATCGTCGAAGAGGAACTCCACCCGCCAGTGCGTCTTCTCGCGGTTCGCCTCGACGAGGACGTCGCCGACGGCGAGCTGGGAGTCTGACTTGCGGAACATGGACATGCGCTGGCGTGCTCGGATGCTGGAACGACCGGGATCATGCACCGCGCTGGCGCGCGAGGCCATCGGAACTTCCCCCTTGTCGCGTCCCCGCAGGTCTCAGCCCGCCCGGCGATGCGCCTGCGGGTTGCGCAGCTCGGACATGACCGCCTCCGCGGATTCGCGCCCGGTCGATTCGAAGAAGTCGATCGCGGCGCGCAGTTCCGCGGGGTCGACCTGCTTGTCGTCCGGCCTCGCCTGGCGCACGAGCAGGAAGATCGTCGCGAAGTGCCACTTCTCCATCCCGATCGACGCGCAGGCGACGGCAAGCGCGCGCCCGCCGGGCTCGTAGAGGACGCGGCGCGCGACGCAGGGCGAAAGCCCGCTCAGGCGCATGAACAGCGCCTCGAACAGGCAGACCTCGCCGCTGCGCAGCAGCGCCAGCAGGGTCCCGACCTCGTCGCCGCGGCAGGCCAGGCTCTCCGCCATCCTCCGGACCGACGAGGGGGGCGCGTTGCGCTCCTCGCGCTGCAGCGCAGCCAGGCTCTTGCGGATCGCGGCGTCGACGAGGGCCGGGTCGATCGCGAAGCTGCGGAGGATCTCGCGCCGCAGCCCCTCGGAGACGAAGGCGAGCAGGCGCGCGGCGAGCCCGGGATCCAGGTCCCAGCGCGCGACGAGCGGCTCGTGCAGGCGCTCGCTGCGGCTGGCGCGCGCGACGAGGTGCTGCATGCTGTCGTAGGGAATCCGCGCGCTCTGGTTCTCGAGCAGGACCCGCGCGACCTCGTCCTCTCCCGCCGAGACGAGTACGCGGCAGACATCCTACGAGATGTCGCGCCGCATCGCGATCGCGAGGCGGTGGCGGAAGGTCCTGTGCTGGGCGACCTCGATCAGGTCGGCGTCGCGCAGCACCGGGCTCTCCCGCAGCAGCGGCCTCGCGATGGCGGCGTCGTCGTGGACGAGCCGCAGGACGAGTTCCAGCGGCGCGTCGGCGCGCGTGGCGAGCGCCTCGGCGACCCGGCGGCGCAGGGCCATGTCGGCGTCGCGCACGATGTCGAGCGCGACCTGGGTGACGATCCGCCTGTCGGTCTCGTTGCGGAAGGCCTGGGGCCGGGAGAGCAGCATCTCGAGGAGGGCGGCGGTTTCCATGGGAGGGCTCCGGTGCGAAAGCGGTTCAGGACTGCGGCGGCGCGGCGGGCAGCCTGCTGACGCGGCGGGCGATGTCCGCCTGCCCGCGCGTGCCGGTCTTGCGGAAGAGCCGGTGCAGGTGCGTCTTCACCGTCGCCAGCGAGACGTCGAGCCTGCGGGCGATCGCCTTCGGCACCATTCCGTCGGCGACCATGCAGGCGATCTCCGCCTCGCTGCGGGTCAGGCCGCAGAGGTCGGCCACGAGTCCGGGGTCGAGCCTGTCCGGCCCCGAGGCATCGATGGCCTGGATGACCACGAGGGCGTCCCAGGATGCGGGGATGGTGGCGGCGACCAGCCAGTGGCGCGTGCCGTCCGCGGCCTCGACCGGCATGCCCACCCTGCGCCCCTGGGCGCGGGCGCGGCGGGCGAGGGCCGGCGCGTGCTCGCGCATCGCACCGGCGATCGCGCCGCTGGCATGCGCCGCCGCGGAGGCCGCGACCGGCCTGCCCTTGCCGTCGACGACGAGTACGGCCATGCCGAGGCAGTCCATGGCGCAGGCGAGGATGCTCCGCTCGCGGGCCTGCCGGGTCGCAGGGGTGGAGGCGATGGCGGGGATGGTGGCCTGGCCGTCGGCGTCGGCGCGGATCGAAAGGTTGTCGAGCATTCGTATATCCTCCGGTCGATGGATGACCGCAGGCTATTCGGGGTGGTCTCGCGCCCTGTGTGAGGTACTTCACGCGCACCATTTTTTTCGTGCCGCGCGAGGACGACGGCGTGGCGCGCGCGACCTGCATGAGGCGGAGGGCTGCGAGCATGGGCAAGTCGGCGGGAGCGAAGGGCGGCGCGGCGCCGGTCGACGCGGCGGCGCGGCGCGCGATCTTCGCGGGACATGCGCTGTTCGGCGGGCTTCCGGCCCAGGACATCGACATGCTCGCGGGACAGGCGCGCCGCGCCAGCTACCGCAAGGGCACCGTCATCTTCGCGCGCGGCGACGAGGGCCGCAGCCTCATGGCGATACGCTCGGGCACGGTGCGGATCTCGACGATGACGGCGGACGGCAAGGAAGCCGTGCTGAACATGCTGCGCGCGGGCCAGGTCTTCGGCGAGATCGCGCTCCTGGACGGCAAGCCGCGCACGGCCGACGCGACCGCCGCGACGGACTGCGAGCTGGTCGTGCTCGACCGTGCGGAATTCGTGCCCCTCCTGCGCGGCAACCCGGATCTCGCGCTGCGAATCATCGCGCTGCTCTGCGCGCGCATGCGCCGGACCAGCGAGCAGATCGAGGACGTGATGTTCCTCCCGCTCGAGGCCAGGCTGGCCAAGGCGCTGCTGCGGCTCGCGGCCGAGCAGGGCGCGGGGGTGGAGGCGCCGGCGCGGCTCGTGTCGGTGACCCAGCGCGACCTCGGCCAGATGATCGGCATGTCGCGCGAGAGCACCAACAAGCAGCTCTCGGCCTGGCAGCGCGAGGGCTGGGTCCGGCTGACCAAGGGAGGGGTGGAGATCCTGTCGCCGGAGGCGCTGGACTCGATCGCCTGACACCGCTGGCCCGGCGGCCGCGGGCCTGCGGCTGGAAGTGGCGTCCCCGACGGGATTCGAACCCGTGTTACTGCCGTGAAAGGGCGGTGTCCTGGGCCTCTAGACGACGGGGACAGGCCGAAGGCGAGGCGCGTGACTTAGCCGTGGATCGGTCGCAAGGCAAGCGGCCGGTTCGAGGGCCGTCGAAGCCGCGCCGTATCCCGCTCCTCAAGTTGCACGTGAAGTCGAGTTTCGATCGACAAGCCGCTGCAATGAAAGGGAAGTCAGTCCCTGGCCGGAAGGTCCGCGACCCGCTGGAAGACCAGCACGTCGATCGTGGAGGCGCGCCCGCGGATGGCCGTGCTCTCCAGCCTGCAGCCCTCGCGCCCGAGTCCCGCGGCCTCGGCCGCGCTGTCGGAGACCACCAGCTCCGCCCCGTAGGGCTT
>CANMWW010000178.1 GCA_947500965.1 Alphaproteobacteria bacterium | reverse complement strand
TCGAGGGCGTCGCGCAGCCCGTCGCCGACCAGGTTCACGGCCAGCACGGTGAGCGACAGGAAGATGCCCGGGAAGACGATGATGTAGGGCTTCACCTGGAACACGCTGCGGCCATCCGCGATGATGTTGCCCCAGGACGGGATGTTCGGCGGCGTGCCGGCGCCGATGAAGCTGAGGATCGCCTCGGTGATCATCGCCGAGGCGCAGATGTAGGTGCCCTGCACGAGCAGCGGCGCGATCGTGTTCGGCAGGATGTGGCGGAAGAGGATGCTCGGCAGCCCCGATCCCGCTGCGATCGCGGCCTCCACCATCGGCTGCTCGCGCAGCGACAGGACGAGGCCGCGCACGAGGCGCGTGACGCGCGGGATCTCCGCGACCGCGATGGCGAGGATCACGTTCTCGAGGCTGGCGCGGGTCAGCGCCATCAGCGCGATGGCGAGCAGGACCGGCGGCACCGACATCAGCCCGTCCATGAAGCGCATCAGGATGTTGTCGGCGAGGCGGATGAAGCCCGTGACGAGGCCGATCAGCAACCCGACGGCCGTGGCGAGGATCGCGACGCCGATGCCGACCGTGAGCGAGACGCGCGTGCCGTAGAGCACGCGGCTGTAGATGTCGCGGCCGAGCAAGTCGGTCCCGAACCAGAAGCGCTCCGAGGGCGGGCGCAGGCGGAAGATCGGCGAGACCTTCTGCGGGTCGACCGTCCCGAGGAAGGGCGCGAAGACCGCGACCAGGACCATCGCTAGCAGGATCGCGCCGCCGAGGATGGCGGTCGGGTGCCGGCGCAGGACGGCGAGCGGGCCCCGCTTGCTCCGCTCGGAGGGCAGCTTCATCGGCCCGGCGCGCGTGATCGAGGCCATGTCAGTACCTGATCCGGGGGTCGAGCAGGGTGTAGCTGAGGTCGATCAGCAGGTTCACGACCACGTAGGTGAAGGAGAAGAGCAGCACCACGCCCTGGATGATCGGGTAGTCGCGGCGCAGGATCGCGTCGACCGTCAGCCGCCCCAGGCCGGGGATCGCGAAGACCGTCTCGGTCACGACCACGCCCGAGATCAGCAGCGCGATGCCGATGCCGATCACCGTGACGATGGGGACTGCGGCGTTCTTGAGCGCGTGGCCGAGCAGCACCTCGTTCTGGAACAGGCCCTTGGCCTCGGCCGTGCGGATGTAGTCCTGCGCCATCACCTCGAGCATGCTGGCGCGCGTGATGCGGGCGATCAGCGCCATGTAGACGATGCCCAGCGCCAGCGCGGGCAGGGTCATGCTGCGCAGGAACGGCCCGATGCCGGCGGAGAGCGGCGTGTAGCCCTGGACCGGCAGCCACTCGAGCTCGATCGAGAAGCCGAGGATCAGCAGGTAGGCGAGGACGAAGACGGGAACGGAGAAGCCGAGCACCGCGAAGGCCATGATCGCGCGGTCGATCCACGTGCCGGCCTTCCAGGCGGCGACGACGCCCATCGGCACGGCGAGCACGACGGTGATGACGAGGGTGCACAGGCTCAGCATCAGCGTCGGCTCGATGCGCTGCTGGATCATCCGCGTCACGGGCTGGTTGGTGAAGATCGAGACGCCGAGGTCGCCGCCGATGGCCGCCCAGGCCCACTGGGCGAAGCGGACGAGGAAGGGCTCGTCGAGGCCGAGGCGCGCGCGGATCCGCGCGATGTCCTCCGCTGTGGCGAGGTCGCCCGCGATGACGGCGGCCGGGTCGCCGGGCGTGACGTAGAGCAGCGAGAACACGAAGACCGCCACGATGGCCACGACCGGCACGGTCGCTATCGTTCGTCTGATGACGTAGGCGAACACCCCGGACCGCTCCCGCTCCCTGCGCTCCGGCGGCCTTGGCGCATGCGCCTGGCTGCCGGCTCCCGAGCCGCGAGTAAGGCATGGTTTGCCGCGGGGCTTCAAGCCGGGCAGTATTCGTCGCTCAGGGAGTCTCAATCAGGAGGGAAAAGATGAAGCACTGGAAGTCATGGCTCGCCGCGGGCGCCGCGGTGCTGGCCCTTTCCGGCGCCGCGCAGGCGCAGGAGAAGGTGCTGCGCCTCGTGCCGCAGGCCGACCTCAAGAACCTCGACCCGATCTGGACGACGGCCGCGATCACCGTCAACCACGGCTACATGATCTACGACACGCTGTTCGCGCTCGACAGCAAGCTCGTGGCCCAGCCGCAGATGGTGGACACCTGGTCGCGCAGCCCCGACGGCATGAAGTGGAACTTCAAGCTGCGCGCCGGCATGAAGTGGCACGACGGCACGCCCGTCACCGCGAAGGACGCGGTCGCTTCGCTCCAGCGCTGGGGCAAGCTGCCGACCCGCGGCGGCCCGCTGATGTCGCGCGTCGCCACGATCGTGGCGACGGACGAGCTCTCCTTCGAGCTGGTGCTCAAGGAGAAGTTCGGCGCGGTCATCGACATGCTCGCCGACCCGGCGCTGCCGCCCTTCATCATGCGCGAGAAGGACGCGATGACCGACCCGTTCGAGCAGGTCAAGGAGCAGGTCGGCTCCGGCCCGTT
The DNA here is from genome assembly GCA_947500965.1 of Alphaproteobacteria bacterium. Lineage (GTDB taxonomy): Bacteria > Pseudomonadota > Alphaproteobacteria > CACIAM-22H2 > CACIAM-22H2 > CAIOSQ01. The sequence goes on along the minus strand of CANMWW010000178.1, from coordinate 3,069 downwards.
CGTGTTCGCGGCCAACGAGTGGGTCGCGGGCAGCAAGGTCGTCTACCGCCCGTTCAAGGACTACAAGCCCCGCAGCGAGCCCTCCGACGGCTTCGCCGGCGCCAAGATCGCCAAGGTCGACAAGGTCGAGTGGGTCTACCTGCCCGACCCGAACACGGCGACGCAGGCGCTGCTGAAGGGCGAGGTCGACGCCTTCGAGCAGCCGACCTACGACCTGCTGCCGCTGCTGCAGAAGGACCAGAACATCGTCGTGAAGGTCCTCGACAAGCTGGGCAAGATGGGCCACCTGCGCCCCAACCACCTGCACCCGCCCTTCAACAACGTGAAGGCGCGCGAGGCGCTGACGCTGCTGGTCGACCAGGAGGAGTTCCTCGCCGCGATGGTCGGCAACAAGGACTTCCAGCAGAACTGCTACTCGATCTTCATGTGCAACGCGCCGTTCGAGAACCAGAAGTACTCGGAGGGCCACAGGAAGGCGAACGTGGCGCGGGCGAAGCAGCTCTTCGCCGAGGCCGGCTACAAGGGCGAGGAGATCATCGTCCTCCACCCGACCGACCAGCAGCTGATCGGCCAGAACTCGCTGGTGATCGTCGAGAAGCTGAAGGAAGCCGGCATCAAGGCGAAGCTCGAGGCGCTCGACTGGAGCACGCTCACCAGCCGCCGCACGGTGCAGGACGCGCCCGGGCCCGGCTCGCGCGGCTGGCACATCTTCCCGACCTGGTGGACGGGCATCCCGATGGCGAGCCCGATCACCAACGCGCCGCTCGTCTCGTCCTGCGACAAGAAGAACTGGTTCGGCTGGCCCTGCGACGAGCAGACCGAGAAGCTGCGCGCCGACTTCGTCGCCGCCGGCAGCAAGGAGGAGCAGATGAAGGCCACCGACGGCCTGCAGAAGCGCTTCTACGAGCACTTCCACTACGTGAACACCGGGCAGTTCACCGCCCCGGTGGCGTGGCGCAAGAACCTCGTCGGCGTGCCCGAGGCCCTGCTCTTCGTGGCCTGGAACGTCGAGAAGAGGTGAGGCGGCAGACGGGGGCCGGCGCGCGAGCGCCGGCCCCTTTCGCTTGAGGGGATGGGGGATGCCATGGATATCGCGACGCTGACCGCGGCCGAGCTGCTGCGGCTGTACCGGGCGAGGAAGCTCTCGCCCGTCGAGGTGACGAAGGCCGTCTACGACCGCATCGGCGCCCTCGATCCCGCGCACAACGCGTTCTGCGTGCTGAAGCCCGAGGAAGCGCTCGAGGCCGCGAAGGCGTCCGAGGCGCGCTGGGCGCGCGGCGCGCCCGCGGGCCTGGTCGACGGCGTCCCCGCGACGATCAAGGACCAGTGGCCGGTGAAGGGCTGGAGCTGGCGGCGCGGCTCGCGCACCACCTCGCCCGACGAGGTCGCCCCCGACGACGCGCCCGCGGTCGCGCGGCTGCGCGAGGAGGGCGCGATCCTGCTCGGCAAGACGACGATGCCGGAATTCGGCTGGAAGGGGACGAGCGATTCCCCGCTGACCGGCCTCACGCGCAATCCCTGGGACCACAGCAAGACCGCCGGCGGCTCGAGCAGCGGCGCCGGCGTCTGCGCCGCGCTCAACATGGGCTTCCTGCACCACGGTTCCGACGGCGCCGGCTCGGTGCGCATGCCCGCGACCTTCTGCGGCGTCTTTGGCCTCAAGCCGACCTATGCGCGCGTGCCCGCCTGGCCCTATGGCGCGCTGCCGATGCAGTCGCATACCGGGCCGCTGACGCGCACCGTCGAGGACGGGGCGCTGATGCTCTCGGTCATGGCGCGGCCGGATGCCCGCGACTGGCTCGCGCCGCCGCCCGATGTCCGCGACTACCGCATCGGCCTCGAGGCCGGCGTGCGGGGGCTGCGCGTCGCCTACAGCCCGACGCTCGGCTACGTGCGCAACGTCGACCCGGAGATCGCGGCCTCGGTCCGCGCAGCGGCGCAGCGCTTCGCCGAGCTGGGCGCGATCGTGGAGGAGGTCGATCCCGGCATCGAGGATTGCCGGGAGCCGATGGAGCTCTTCTACGTCACCAACATGGCGATCACCGTCGAGTCCGTCGCGCCGGAGAAGCGCGCGCTGATGGATCCCGGCTATGTCCGGTTCTCCGCGCGCGGCCGCACCACGACCGGCATGGAACTGCTCCGCGCCTGGGGCGCGCGCGACGCGCTCGGGCGCAAGATGAACGCCTTCATGGAGCGCCACGACCTGCTGCTGACGCCCAGCCTCTCTGTGCCGGCGTTCGAGCTCGGGCACGAGGTGCCACCGGCAAGCGGGATGAAGGAGTGGCTCGACTGGAGCCCGTTCCACTTCCCCTTCAACTTCACCGGCCATCCCGCGGCGAGCGTGCCCTGCGGCTTCACCTCGGCGGGCCTGCCGATCGGCCTGCAGCTCGTCGGCGCGCGCTACGCCGACGCGCTGGTCCTGCGCGCCGCGCGCGCCTACGAGGCGGTCGCGCCCTTCGCGATGCCCAGGGGCTGAGCGGCGGGGCGCGCGGGTGCGGCTTCTCGTCCTCAACGCCAACACCTCCGGCTTCGTCACGCGGCGCGTGGCGGACGCGGTGCGCGCGATGGCATCGCCCGGCACCGAGGTCGTCGAGGCGACGGGGCGCTTCGGCGGGCGCGTGATCGGCACCTGGACCGAGATGGCCGTGGGCGAGCACGCCGCGGTCGAGCTGATGGCGCGCCACGCGCCGGGCTGCGACGCGGTGCTGGTCGCGGTCTCCTGGGACACGGGGCTGCGCGCGGGGCGCGAGATGCTGCCGATCCCCGTCGTCGCGATGACGGAGGCCGCGCTGCTCACCGCGCGCCAGCTCGGAGGGCGCTTCGGCTTCGTCACCTTCGACGCGCGCTCGCTCGCGCTCTACCGCACGCTGATCGAGGGCTATGGCTTCGGCGCGCGCCTCGCGGCCTGGCGCGTTGTCGACTCCCGCGCGGTCTACACGCCGGAGGGCGCGCTCGCGGTCGACGCGCAGGTCGCCGCGGCGATCAACGACATGGCCGGGCGCGACGGCATCGAGGTGGCGGTCATCAGCGGCGCCGTCATGGCCGGCGCCGGGCCGCGGCTGCAGCCGC
>CANMWW010000177.1 GCA_947500965.1 Alphaproteobacteria bacterium | reverse complement strand
GATCTCCGCGTCGAAGCGCGTGAGCAGGCGCTTGCGCTCGTCCGAGGAGCCGAACTTCTGGAAGTCGTAGTTGATCAGCTTGACGTCGGAGAGGCGCGGGGCCTGCGGAGGGGTCGGGGCGTTGCGGTTCGACGGCACCTGGTAGGACTGCGCCTTCGCGCCGAGCGCCTGCGCCTCGGCCGACAGCGCCCAGTCGTAGAACTTGCGCGCGCTCTCCATGTTGCGCGCGCCCGCGATGATCGACATCGAGCCGATCTCGTAGCCCGTGCCCTCGCAGGGCGCGACGGTCTTGATCGGGAAGTTGCGCACCGCCTGCGTGATCGCGTCGTGCATGAACACGATGCCGATCAGGGTCTCGCCGCGGCCCGCCGCGACGATCGGCGCCGCGCCGGACTTCGTGTACTGGTTCACGTTGGTGTTCAGCTTGCGCAGGTAGTCGAAGGCGCCGTTCTCGCCGAGGATCTGCACCAGCGACGCGACCATCGTGTAGGACGTGCCGGAGGAATGCGGGTTGGCGACCTGCACCTCGCCCTTGTACTCGGCCTTCACGAGGTCGGCCCAGCACTTGGGCTCGGGCAGGTTCTTCTTGGCGAGCAGTTCCGTGTTGAAGCCGAAGCCGAGCGCGCCGGCATAGATGCCGACCGTGCGCTGCCTGCCGGTCTTCCACTGCTGCACCGACCAGTCCTGCATCTCCTTCATCCGCGCGGACTCGTAGGCGGCGGTGAGGTTCTCCTCCGCCGCCTGCAGGTGCGGGTCGCCGGTGCCGCCCCACCACACGTCGCCGCGCGGATTGTCCTTCTCGGCCTTGATCTGGGCGTAGGTCTCGCCGGAGGACTTGCGCGTCATGGCGACCCTGACGCCGGTCGCCTTCTCGAACTCGGTCTGCATCAGCTGGCACCAGTCCTCCTGGACCGAGCAGTACAGGTTCAGGCGGCCCTGCGCCGAGGCGTCGCCGGCGGCGGCGAGCGCGGTCGCGGACAGCAAGGCCGACAGGGCGATCTTCGCGAGCTTCATGGGGGTTCCTCCTTGGCGCCGGTGGCCGTCATGGCCCGGCGATGGCTTTCCTGGCGCGAATCTATAACAAAGCGGCGTGGCCACTTCGCGGAGATTCTCCCCATGACGACCAATGCCCCGGATCTCGGCGCGCGCCACGAGGCAGGGCTGCGCGCCACGCGCGAGGCCGGCCTGGCGGCGCTGCGCCATTTCGAGCGCAGGCGCGAGCTCGCGATCGAATCAAAGGGGCTCCAGGACTTCGTGTCCGCGGCGGACCGCGAGGTGGAGCGGCTGATCGTGGACACGCTCTCGGCCCGGTTCCCCGCCGACGCGTTCCTCGGCGAGGAGCACGGCCAGGCCGGCAGCGGGCGGACCTGCTGGGTGATCGACCCGATCGACGGCACGTCGAACTTCGTGCGCGGCATCTCGTTCTGGTGCGTGTCGGTCGGGCTGCTGGTCGACAACGTGCCCGTCCTCGGCTTCATCCACGACCCGGTCCGCGACGAACTCTTCGCGGCGCGCCGTGGCCATGGCGCGACCTGCAACGGGCGGCCGATGCGCGCGAGCGAGGCGGAGCCCTCGGCCGCGCGGGTCAATCTCGGCTTCTCCTTCGGCGAGGAGCCGCGGCGCTTCGCCGAGACGATGGGCGGACTGCTCGCGCGCGGCACTGAATTCTGCCGCCTGGGCTCGGCCGCGATGGCGCTCGCCTGCGTCGCCGACGGGAGGCTCGAGGGCTTCTGGCAGCCGCGGATCAAGTCCTGGGACGTCTGCGCGGGGCTCGTGCTCGCCGCCGAGGCGGGCGCCGTCGTCGACGACTTCTTCGCCGGCGAGGGACCGGTGCGCCAGAACGCCTGCTTCGCGGCGGCGCCGCGGGTCGCGCCCGTCCTGCGCGCGGCGATCGCCGAGGCCGCGCCGTTTCAGCGCGCCTGATTGACCATCGCGCGGCGCAGGAGCCGCACCGACTTCTCGACGCCCTCCTCGGGGCTCATCAGCACGTCCTCGTGCTCGATGGACAGCACGTCGTCGTAGCCGGCCATCGCGAGCGTCATGCAGAAGCGGTTCCACCACGCCTCGTCGCGGCCGTAGCCGAGCGTGACGTAGTTCCAGGCGCGCTCGCCGATGCGCGCGTTCGGGATCGTCTCCATGACGCCGTCGCGCGGCGCGTTCACGGGGTGGATCGCCGTGTCCTTGGCGTGGACATGGTGGATGGCCGGGCCGAGCGCCGCGATCGCGGCGAGCGGGTCGGCGCCCATCCACATGAGGTGCGAGGGGTCGAAGTTCGCGCCGACGATGTCGCCGACCGCCGCGCGCAGGCGCAGCAGCGTCGAGGCGCTGTAGACGGCCTGGTGCCCGTGCAGCTCGAGGCAGAGCTTCTCGATGCCATGCGCCTTCGCCTCGGCCGCGAGCCCGCGCCAGTAGGGGATGATGACGTCCTCCCACTGGTAGCGGAGGATCTCCTGGTTCTCCCGCGGCCAGGCCGTGGTCACCCAGTTGGCGGTGCTGTCGCCCGGCGCGCCGCCGGGCAGCCCCGACATCATCACCACGCGCCTGACGCCGAGCATGCCGGCCAGGGCGAAGGTCTTGCGCGTCACGGCGTCGTGGCGCCTGCCGGTCTCGCCGGGATGGAGCGGGTTGCCCGAGCAGTTGAGCGCGCTGATCGCGATGCCGCGCCGCTCGAGCCCGGCCATGAAGCCGCGCCGCGCCGCCGCGTCGGAGAGCATGCGCTCGAGGTCGACATGCGGCGCCGAGGACCAGTTGCCGCAGGCGAACTCGAGCATCTCGAAGCCCTGCGCGGCGGCGAAGTCCAGCATCGGCTCCAGCGGCAGGTGGCCGAGGCTGTCGGTGATCATCCCGAGCTTCATGTGTCGCTCCCTCAGCAGAGGCCGGCGCGGCGCGCCAGGCCGGACAGGTTGCGTCGACCGATCGTCGCGTAGGTCAGCGGGTGGGCGACGGCGGGGTCCTGCTCCGCCTCGACGACCAGCCATCCGTCATAGCCCTGGCGCGCGAGCCGCGCGAGGATCGGCGCGTAGTCGACGCTGCCATCGCCGGGCACGGTGAAGACCCCGGCCAGCACGGCGTCGAGGAAGCTCGTGTCGGCGGCGCGCACGCGCGCCAGCACGTCGGCGCGGACGTCCTTGCAGTGGACATGGTTCACTCGCGCGGCATGCCGCTCGAGCACCGCCAGCGGGTCGTCGCCGGCGAAGGTGAAGTGCCCGGTATCCAGCAGGAGGCCGACCGCGTCGCTCGTGCCCGCGAGCATGCGGTCGACCTCCGCCGCGCTCTCGATCGCCGTGCCCATGTGGTGGTGGAAGGCCATGCGCACGCCCTGCGCGGCGAGGTATCGGGCGACGGCGTCGAGGCGCGCGAGGAAGACCGGCCATTGCGCCTCCGCCATGACGGGCCGGCGGCGGACGGGCGTGCCGCGCTCGCTGGCGACGGAGCCCGAGGTCTCCGCGAAGACCATGACGCCGCAGCCCATCGCGCGAAGCAGGCGCAGGTGCGGGCCGAGCGCCGCGATCTCGGCCTCGGCGTCGCGCTCGAGCAGGCGACCGGAATGCCAGCCCGAGACGACGGCCAGGCCATGGGCGGCCATGATCGGGCCGAGCGTCGCCGGATCGCGCGGGAACTTGTTGCCGAGCTCCAGCCCATCATAGCCCGCCTGCCTCGCCTCGCGCAGGCAGGTCTCCAGCGGCGTGTCGCCGCCGAGTTCCGGCATGTCGTCGTTCGACCAGGTGATCGGGTTGATGCCGATGCGCACGGCCATGGGCCCCCTCGCGAGTCGTGGAGGGCGCATTGTGGCTTGGCGGCGGAAATCGGCAATTCCTCTCCCGCCCCGCCGGATCTAAGTTCCGCGGATCGAAGGGGAAGGCACCATGAAGCTCACCGCGGCGCAGGCCATGGTCCGCTGGCTCGCGGCCCAGCATGTCGAGGTCGATGGCCAGGAGGTCCCGGCCTGCGCGGGCATGTGGGCGATATTCGGCCACGGCAACGTCGCCGGCATCGGCGAGGCCCTGCATGCCGCGCGCGAGGTGCTTCCGACGCACCGCGCGCACAACGAGCAGGCGATGGCGCTCGCCGCCGTCGCCTTCGCGAAGGCGTCGTTCCGCCGCCGCTTCATGGCCTGCACGACGTCGATCGGGCCGGGCGCCACGAACATGGTCACCGCGGCGGCGGTCGCGCACGTGAACCGGCTGCCCTTGCTGCTGGTGCCCGGCGACGTCTTCGCCTCGCGCCGCCCCGATCCGGTGCTCCAGCAGGTAGAGGATTTCGGAGACCCGACGATTTCCGCCAATGACTGCTTCCGGCCCGTGTCGCGCTTCTGGGACAGGATCGCGCGGCCGGAGCAGCTGCTCTCCTCGCTGCCCGCGGCGCTCGAGGTGCTGCTCGATCCAGTGAATTGCGGCCCGGCGACCATCTCGTTCTGCCAGGACGTGCAGGCCGAGGCGATCGACTACCCGGAGAGCTTCTTCGCGCGGCGCGTCCATCGCATCCGGCGGCCTGGCCCGGATCCGCGCGAGCTCGCCGACGTCGCGCGGATCCTGCGCGGCGCGCGCCGGCCGCTGGTCGTCGCCGGCGGCGGTGTCCTCTATGCCGGTGCCTGCGCCGCGCTCGGCGCCTTCGCCGAGGCGACGGGCATCCCTGTCGCGGAGACGCAGGCGGGGAAGGGCGCGCTCGCCTGGGACCATCCGCGGGCGGTCGGCGCGATCGGCGTCACGGGCACGGAGGCCGCGAATGCCCTCGCCCGCGAGGCCGACGTGGTGCTCGCGATCGGCACGCGGCTGCAGGACTTCACCAGCGGCAGCCGCGCGCTGCTGCCCCGCGACGCGCATCTCGTGCAGCTGAACGTCGCGCCCTTCGACGCGGCGAAGCACGGCGCGACGGCGCTCGTCGCCGATGCCGGCACCGGCATCGAGGCGCTCTCGGCCGCGCTCGCCGGCTGGCGCGCGCCCGAGGACTGGACGCGGCTCGCCGGCGAGCGCGCCCGCGCCTGGCAGGGCCGCGTGGACGCGATCACGGCCCTGGACGAGGGCGACGCGCCGCCCAGCGACGCGCAGGTCCTGGGCGTCGTGAACCGCTTCGCGACCGCGCGCACGACGGTCCTCTGCGCGGCGGGCGGGCTGCCCGGCGAGCTGCACAAGCTCTGGCGCGCCACGGGCCCTGGCAGCTACCACCTCGAGTACGGATACAGCTGCATGGGCTACGAGGTCGCTGGCGGCCTCGGCGCGCGGCTCGCATGCCCCGGCCGAGAGGTCGTGGTGATGGTGGGCGACGGCAGCTACATGATGATGAACTCCGAGCTCGCGACATCGGTGGCGATGGGCGCGAAGCTCGTCGTCGTGCTGCTCGACAACCGCGGCTTCGGCTGCATCGACAGGCTGCAGCGCGCCTGCGGCGGCGCGTCCTTCAACAACCTCTTCGGCCCCGCGCTCGAGATGCCGCGGATCGACTTCGTCGCCCATGCACGCAGCCTCGGCGCGCAGGCGGAGAAGGTGGCGCGCCTGCGCGACCTGCCCGCCGCGCTCGAGCGCGCACGCGCCGCGACATCCAGCGCCGTCGTCGTGATCGACACCGATCCCGCGCGCTCGACGGGCGAG
>CANMWW010000176.1 GCA_947500965.1 Alphaproteobacteria bacterium | reverse complement strand
GTCAGCACTAGCGTGATCTTCGGGAAGACCATGATGCCGAAGGCATGCATCTGCGAGATCAGCAGCGCGGCGAGGAAGGCGCCGGGCACCGAGCCCATGCCGCCGACCACGGTCACGACGAAGACCTCGGCGATGATGTCGAGGTCCATGTGCAGCGTCGTCGGCGCGCGCGCCACCTGCAGCGCGCCACCGAGGCCCGCGAGGAAGGCGCCGAGGAAGAAGACCGAGGTGAAGAGCCAGCGCTGGTCGACGCCGAGCGCGGCGACCATCTCGCGGTCCTGCGTCGCCGCGCGCACCAGCGTGCCCCAGCGCGTGCGCGTGAAGAGCAGCCAGAGCAGCAGCAGGACGACCGGGCCGATGGCGATCAGCAGCAGCTCGTATTGCGGGAAGCGCTGGCCGAGGATCTCCACCGCGCCGCGCAGCCCGGGCGCGCGCGGGCCGAGCCTGTCCTCGGGCCCCCAGATCCAGAGCGCGACGTCCTCCACCACCAGCACGACGCCGAAGGTCGCGAGCAGCTGGAACAGCTCCGGCGCGTGGTAGATGCGCCGCAGCAGCAGCATCTCGATCGCGACGCCGACGAGGCCGACGACGACCGAGGCGACGAGGATCCCGCTCCAGTAGAGCCAGGGGTCGCGCGGCAGCTGGCTCACGATGGTGAGCGCGATGTACGCGCCCAGCATGTAGAGCGAGCCGTGGGCGAAGTTCACCACCCGCGTCACGCCGAAGATGATCGTCAGGCCCGACGCGACGAGGAAGAGCGAGGACGCCGAGGCGAGCCCGTTCAGGAACTGGATGGCGAGGAATTCCATGGCGGCGATGGCGCCCGCCGCGCCGGCGCCGCGACGGCGCCAGGCACCGTCGCGGCGGGCGCGCGCGGGCGTCCCTTCGTCAGCCCTGCGGCCGGAGCGTCCGCACGACGTCGTCGGACGGCAGGTACTTCGCGCCGTCGGCGTAGCGCCAGCCGACCATCGTGCCCTTGCCGCCCTTGAGCGCCGTCTTGCCGACATAGGCGCCCAGCGTCGACTGGTGGTCGAGCGCGCGGTAGAGGACCGGGCCCTCGCCGAAGGCGGATTCGAAGGACAGGCCCTTCATCGCGTCGACCATCTTCTCCGTCTCCGTGCCGCCCGACTTGCGCAGCATGGCGACGATCGACACGACCGTGTCGTAGCCGACGACCGAGCCGAGGCGCGGGTAGTCGTTGAAGCGCTTCTGGTAGGCCTCGCGGAAGCGCCGGTGGTTGGCGGTCTGGATCTGGTCCCAGGGATAGCCGGTGACGACCCAGCCCTCGGGGCACTCGTCCTTGAGCGGGTCCATGTACTCGGGCTCGCCGGTCAGCATCGAGGCGACGAAGCGCTTCTCGAACAGGCCGCGCGTGTTGCCCTGGCGCACGAAGTTGGTGAGGTCGCCGCCGAAGGTGACGTTGAAGATCGCGTCGGGGCGCGACTGCTCGATCGCCTGCACGGTGGCGCCGGCGTCGATGCGGCCGAGCGCGGGGAACTGCTCGGCGACGAACTCGACGCCGGGCTTGGCGCGCACGAGGAGCTCCTTGAACCACTTCGCAGCCGACTGGCCGTACTCGTAGTTCGGGGACACGATCGCCCAGCGCCTGGCGTCGACCTTCGCCGCCTCCTCCGCGAGCATCGCGGCCTGCATGTAGGTCGAGGGGCGCAGGCGGAAGGTGTAGCGGTTGCCGCGGCCCCAGACGAGCGCGTCGCTCAGCGGCTCGGAGGCCACGTAGAGGCGCTTGTTCTGGTTGGCGAAGTCGGCGATCGCGAGGCCGACATTCGACAGGAAGCCGCCCGACAGCAGGTCGACCTTCTCCGCCGCGAGGAGCTCGCCCGCGAAGCGCACGGCGTCCTCCGGCTTGCCCGCGTCGTCGCGGAACACCGTCTCGAGGCGACGACCGTTCACGCCGCCCGCGGCATTGGCCTCCTCGATCGCGAGGTTCCAGCCGTTGCGGTACGGCGCGAGGAAGGCGGGCTGCGCCGTGTAGCTGTTGATCTCGCCGATGCGGATCGCCGCGCCCTGGCCGCGCGCGATCGACGGCGCCGCCACGGCCGCGAGCGTGGCCGCCTTCATCATGGTCCTGCGCTTCATGGTCATCGTCCTCTCCCTGCCTGTTGGCTTCGTCGTTGCGCGGGCTGCTTCAGCGCAGCCCGTCCTTGCCCTCGACCTGGTCCGTGGTCAGGCCGCCGATGCGCGGGCTGGGACGCCCGGAATCGGTGACCACCACGGCCACGAGGATCTCGCCTGCGCGCGGCGAATCGCCAAGCCGCACTTCCATGGCGTCGAAATGGCTGCGCACGTAGGCCGCGTCCTTGTGGCCGAGCGGCACGTCGATCGGCGCGCCGGGCCCGCCCATCTTCTTCGCCGAGGGCACGAGCGCCGCGCCCTTCTCCACGGCCGCGCGCAACGGCTTGCCGAGGCGCGGGTGGAGGATGGCGGCCGCGTGCTCGAGCTCGCCCCCCTCGCCCACGATCGCGGCCTTGCCGTAGCTCTCCGCCTGGCCGGGCGCGATGCCGAGCGCGGCGACGGCGCGGCGGCCGAGCAGGTCGCCCAGTTCCTCTCCGATCGCCATCAGCTCCTCGAGGTCGCCCTCGTACCTGCCGGCGAAGGGATTGGCGATCACCGCCACGGCGGCGGCGCGGCGCGTGGGCGGCGACACGTCGCGGCCCATCTCCACGTGCGTCTCGTCGACGATCGTCGCGAGCTTGCGGATCCTCGCCCTCATCGCAGCCCGTCCTCCCCCTTGACCTCGCTCGCGCGCAGGCCGCCGACGCGGTCATGCACGCGCCCGCCCGTCGTCATCACCAGCACGAGCACCATCTCGTCCGCGCGGGGCGCGTCGCTGACGCCCACCTCCATCGCGTTGAAGTGGCCGCGCACGTAGCTGGCGTTGATGTGCGTGACCGGCACGTCGAGCCGCGCGCCGACCGGCCCGACCTTCTTGGTCGACGGCACGATCGCCTTGGCCTTGCCGAGCAGGTCGCGCATCGCGTAGCCGCCGGGCACGTGCCACAGCGCGCCATGCTCGAGCTCGCCCGCGGAGCCGACGATCGCGCCCTTGCCGAAGCCCTCGATCCTGGAGAGGTCGCCACCCGTCAGCGCCTGCGCCAGCCGGGTCGACATCTCGAGCCCGAGCGGGCGCAGCTGCTCCATCAGCTGCGCGATCTCCGGCACGTAGCGCCCTGCGAACGGGTTGCGGACCACCGCGGCGATCGCGCCGACCTTGAGCGGCGTCGCCGCGACCGGGCCGCCCTCGTGGAAGATCTCCTCCACGAAGGTCGCGAACTTCCGGATCTCGATGCCGTTGATGACCATGCCCTTCCCTTTCAGGCTGCGATGCGCGCGTCGAGGCCGACCCGCGCCATGGCGCCGCGCAATACCAGCACCGCGGCGAGGATGCGTCCAGCCCGCGCGAGGCGCTCGGCCACCGCATGGCCGCGCAGCAGCGCCGCGCGGAGCTCGGCCGGGGACAGCGTCCCCAGCCCGGTCGTCACGAGGCGGTCGCCGAGGTCGCTGTCGGGATCGAGGTCGCTCGCCCGCGCCCGCTGGATCTCCCGGTGCCCCGGCAGGTCGACGGCGTTGGCGACCACCGTCGCGGCGGCGTCGGCCTCGGCGGCCGTGGCAGCCAGCACGGTGACGGCGTCGGCGATGCCGAGCGAGAAGCTCCGCCCGCCGCCGCCCTTCGTGGCGCGCCCGGAGGTCGCGATCCCGCGCGCGGGCATCGAGGCCTCGAGCACGAAGCCGCCATCGAGCGCGGGCGACGCGACGTCGCTGACGAGGCCGCAGGACAGGCGCGCGCCGGGCGCGAGGTGGAAGGCGATGTCGCCGCCGTCGTTGACATAGGCGCGCTCGAGCGCGCGGCCCGCGACCATCGCCGCGAGGACATGGTCCGCGACGGCGCCCGCGACGGCCGCCATCGGCGTGATGAAGCCCTCGCCCGCGAGCGCGCGGCAGGCGCGGCGCATGCGCTCCGCGACCGCGCCCGCGAAGGGCGCGTCGCCCACCTCCGCGCGCAGCCCCGGCAGCTCGGCGCAGAGCCCCGGCAGCACGCCCGCGAAGCATGCGCGCGCCTGGCCGAGCGCGGCGGACACCTCCGCGGGCGCGCCCCAGGCCTGGACCACGAGGTCGATCGGCCCGTGCTGCAGGTGCAGCCGCTGGCCGTCCGGCAGCATGCGCGCGCGCGCGCTCACCGGAGCGGCCAGGGATGCGGCGCGGGCCAGGGGCGGCCCTCGAGGCGGTCGACGTCGCGCAGCGAGGCCAGGCTCCGCACCTCGTCCATGTGGCCGCCCATGGCGCGATACGCGTCGGCGGGCATGGTGAACTCGCGCGGCGCCACGAGCGCCGGAGTCGGCACGTAGCCGAAGGAACCGGCGGGCATCGTGGTCACGTCGACCATGTAGGTGATGCCGCCGCCGGGCCAGACATGGACCGGCGCGCCGCCCGACGTCACGCGCGTGACCTCCTGGCGCACCGAGCGCGTGAGGCGCACCGGGTTCTCGGTGACGCCCGCGCGCAGGCTCCCGCCCGCGCCCGCCATGAAGACCACGCTGCACAGCGCGGGCTCGCAGTTCTCGCCGATGCGGTCGACCACGTCGGCGATCGCGCGCGGCATCTCCGCGGGGCGCGGCACCAGCGCGTCGTCGAGGACGAACCAGGCGGCGTGCTCGCCGGTCGTCGACACCATGAGCAGCCGCATGCCGGGCCATGCGGTCTTCGGGTCGATGCTCTCGATGATCGAGAGCGGCTCGGTGATGTCGGTGCCGCCCCAGCCGGTCCCGGGATTGGCGACCTGGAAGTAGCGGCCGGGCGTCGACTTGCGGCCGCGCACGCGGATCCCCGCATGGCGCATGCCGAGGAAGCGGCCGGCCTGGTGCTCGGTCAGCACGCCGGTGATGTGGTCGTCGACGACGATGACCTCGTCGGCGTGGCCGTGCCACTGGCGCGCGAAGATGCCGATCGTCGCGGAGCCGCAGCCCACGCGCATGCGCTCCTCGTGCTTGCCGTCGATGACCGGCGCCTTGCCCGCCTGGACGACGACGGTCGCGCCGCCGTCGATCGTCATCTCCACGGGCTTGAGCGCGCAGAGGTCGAGCATCGCGTCGCAGGTGACGACGCCTTCCTTCTTGCTGCCGCCGGTGAGGTGGTGGACGCCGCCGACCGAGAGCATCTGCGAGCCGTACTCGGCCGTGGTGACGTGGCCGACCTGCTCGCCCTTCACGCGCACCGCGGCCTGCTCGGGGCCGAGGTAGCGGTCGGTGTCGATCTTCAGCTTGAGGCCGCAATAGCTGAAGATGCCCTCGGTCACGACCGTGATCATGTCGACGCCGTCGACCTTGGACGACACGATGAAGGGCGCAGGCTTGTAGTCGGGATAGGTCGTGCCCGCGCCGATGCCGGTGACGAAGCTGTCACCGTCGCGCAGCAGCGCGCCGTTCCACTCGCCGCCCGCGAAGGGCACGAGCCGTCCGTCCTTCTCCAGGGCGCGCTCGAGCACGACCGCGGGCTCGAGGCGGCGCAGCGTGCCATCGACGTTGCCGTAGCGGTCGCAGGCCCCGGTCTTGCCGGGACGGATGCGGCACAGGACCGGGCAGGCGTCGCAGGTGACGATGCCGTCGCTC
>CANMWW010000175.1 GCA_947500965.1 Alphaproteobacteria bacterium | reverse complement strand
GCTGCGCGACCGCGAGGTCGTAGCCGAGGTCGCCGATCGCCTCGCCGTCGTCGCGCGCCTGGGCGCGCTCGAGCGCCTGACGGTAGAGCTGGGTCGCCTGGTCGTGGCGGCCCTGCGCGAAGGCGAAGGCCGCCGCGCGCCGGGCCGAGGCGAGCTAGGCGTCGAAGGGCTCGGCCGGCGCCGCCGCGCGCCTGCCGCCGCCGCAGGCGGAAAGCGCGATGGATGCCGCAGCGAGCAGCAGCAGGAGGGCGGCCGCGCGCCTCACGGCCGCACCTGCGACGCGGGCTGGCGACGCGACGCGCCCGCCGCCGGATCCGCGCCGTCGCCGCCGAGCAGCCAGTGCCCGCGCAGCTGGGCAAGCAGGCGCTCGAGCTCGAGCGCGGTCTGCTGCGCCTGCAGCAGCACCTGCGGCATGTTGGCGGAGCTCGCCTCGACGTTGCGCGCGATCGCCGGGAGCTGGGGCGTCGCGCGCGCCAGGTCCGCGGTCACGTTCGCCACGTTCTGCATCGTGCGCTCGGCGCGCTGGCGCAGCCCGCGCGTCATCGCGGTCGCCTCGCGCGCGGCGGCCTCGAGTTCGGCCACGATCGCGCGCGCCTCGCGCAGGCGCTGGTTCGCCTCCTGCACGCTCGCCTCGACCTCGCGCACCAGCGTGTCGTCGTTGAGCAGGCGGCCGACCGCGCCCTCGCCCGCCTCGATGCGGCGGGTGAGCGCGCGCACGTCGCGCACCATCGCCTGGACCTCTCCGGACGGGTCGTTCACCTTCTCCGCGATCGCCGCCACGCTCGCGATCGCGCGCTGCATGTCGGCGACGATCGGCAGCACGCGCGTGCGCACCTCGTCGATCATCTGGCCGATGCCCTCGGTCGGCGCGCGCTCGGTCGTCGCCGGGATCACGGCATAGGCCCAGTCGAGCGGCTCCTTCTCCCCGCGGCTCACGTCGAGGAAGGCGGCGCCGGCGACGCCGAAGCGGCGCCGGATCGTCGCCTCGGAATCCTTGCGCACGAACGAGGCCATCGAGCGGTCGAGGGCGACCTCCGCGTGCATGCGCTGATCCGGCTCGACGACGATCCTCTTCACCATGCCGACGCGCGTGCCGAGCAGCTCGACCTCCGAGCCCGCCGCGAGGCCCGACAGGCCATCGGGCGGCAGCAGGACGCGCAGCGGGAGCGGCGGGTCGAACCACGCGCGCAGCACGCCCGCCTGGAGGATGGCCGCCACGAAGAGCGCCACCGCGACGACGACGAGCGCGCCCACGACTTCGTTGACGTAGCGGAAGCCCGGTCGCGTCATGCGCCCCTCTGGCCCTCGAAGATACCGGCGCCGATGATGCGCAGGCGACGCGTCACCGGCAAGCTCGCGTCGCGCCAGACGCGGCCGTCGAGCGTCAGCCACAACGCCGCGCCGCCGCGGTCGCGCAGGCGGCGCAGCGCGTTGACGAGCGGCTCGAGGAACTCGGTGTCGGCGAGGTGCGGCAACGGCTCGATCAGGACGAGCCGCGGCATGCCGAGGAACGCGCGCACCATGCTGGCGCGGCGCCGGTCCTCCAGCGTCAGGCGCGACGGCCGTGCGAGCGGGATCCCCGGAAGCCCGAAATGGCGCGCCAGCTCGGCCGCCTGCGAGACGAGGTGGCGGCGGCCGCGCGTGCCGTGGTGGAGGCGCTGGAGCAGCACGTTGTCGACCGTCGAGAGCTGGTCGATCCACGCGCCCTCCGGCAGCAGCCGTCCCGTGAGCCCGCGCAGCGCGTTCGCGGAGTCCGGCGGCACGGTGCTCCAGTCATGGCCGAGGAACCTGACCCGCCCGGACGCGGGTGGCGCGAGGCCGCAGGCGGCGTCGGCCATTGCGGCGCTGCGCGGGACGTCGGTCGCGTCGACCAGGACCAGGTCGCCCGGCGAGATCCGCAGGTCGAGCGGGCGGGTCGGCGGCAGGTCCGCGTCGAGCGTGAGCCGCGCCGCCTCGAACTCCAGCAGCGGTGGCGAGGCATGGAGGGATGGCGTCGCGGGCATCTCAGGTCGCCAGGCTCACGACGCCGCTGATCGCGAAGACGGCCATCGCCGCGCGCACGAAGCCGATCGCGACCACGCTGGCGGCCTCGCGCTCGCGCGACAGCGCCGTGTGGCAGCACACGACGCCGATGGCGAGCCCGATCGTGACGGACTTCGCGGGCAGGATCGCGAAGTCCCCGACGCCCATCATCCCGACCGTGTCGGCGAGGAAGACGGGAAGCGAGATCTGCGTCGCACCGATCAGGGTCGCGCTCGCGAAGCCCGAGACCATCGTCGTCGCGACGAAGAGGATGGACAGCGTGAACATGGCGACCACGAAGGCGAGCGTGCGCGGCACGACCAGGAGCAGGAAGGGATCGATCCCCTGCCCGTCGAGCGCGCGCAGCTGCCCGCCCTCGCGCATCTGCGTCAGGCGGATGAGCGTGGCGGCGCCGCTGCGCCCGACGAGCACGAGCGCGACGAGCGCCGGCGCGAGCTCGCGCACCAGCACCCAGACGATGACGCGCCCGATCATCGAGGACTGGCCCGTCGCCTGGAGCCAGTAGAGCGCCTGGTAGAGCAGCCCGAGCCCCACGAGGACGGACAGCAGCAGCGTCGCCGGCAGGGCACCGAGGATCGCGTCGCGCATGGCGAGCACGAAGGCCTGGCGCACCGTGGGCCGCCATGTCGAGGCGCGCATCGCGTGGCTGGCGACCGCGGCGGACATGCCGCCGACCTCGACGAGCCAGCGCGCCGCGGACACGACCGGGCGCCCCACCGACCCGAGCGCGCGCAGCGCCACGCTCACAGCCTGCTCGCCAGGAGATAGGTCGACATCTCGCCCGCGCCGGCGAGGAAGAACGAGCCGCGCGCGCGGAACACGAAGCGCTCCCGCAGCAGGCGATAGCTCGGCTCGGTGACGACGGCGGCGCCGGGGATGCCCGTCTCGGCCATGGTCTCGGAGACGCGCGTGGCGTCGCCCCAGAGGTTGAAGGCCTCGCCGTCCTCGCCCAGCGACGCGCCGACCACCGCGCCCGTGTCGATGCCGATTCGGAACTCCAGCCGCTGGCCGAGCGCCGTGAAGAGCTGCGCGAGGTGCTCGCGCAGTTCGACGGCCGCCTCCGCGACCGCGACGGCGTCGCGGCCGGCCTGCGCGGCGACGAAGCCCGACGCCATGACGACCTTGTCGCCGAGGATGCGCACGTAGGGGATGGCGTGCGCCACGGCCACCTCCTCGACATGCGCGACGACGAGGGCCGCCACGGCGCGGTCACCCGCCTCCTCGCCGGCCTGCGCGAGCAGGCCCGCGTCCGTGAACTGGATCGTGGCCACGGTGGCGTGGCTGAAGACCTGCGCGCGGCGCCCATCCGCGCCGCCCCCGGGCCGGACGGCGCCGTCGATGCGCCGCGCAAGCGCGGCATCGAGCCGCGAACGGCGCATGCCGCGCAAGGGCGCCGGCGCAGACATGTCGTCGTGGTCCGATGCCGCCTGGCGAGGCCCCGATGCCCCGGCGGCAGGAGCGGCGCCACGCGACCGCTCCGCGCCCTCGCGCAGCGCGGCGGCGAAGCGCACGGAGAGCATGCTCGCGACGGCGCGCGCGAAGCCGAGCGCGCCGTCGGCCCGCCAGTCCTCGAGGCACACCGCGCCGACGCTGCGCCCCTGCAGGCGGATCGGGACCGCGACGAGGGCGCGCGTGCCGAGCGGCCCGAGGTAGAGGCGGTGGAAATCCGCCGTCCGCGGATCGCGCGCGGCGTCGCGCGCCTCGATCTCCTCGCCGGCCTCGAGCGCGGGGAGCATCCCGCCCAGCTGCGCGCGCGCGTACTCGGCGCCCGCCGTGTGGCCGTCATTCTTCCGGTCGCGGCAATCCTCCAGCGCCAGGCGCGCGCCGTCGCCATCGATGCGCCAGATCGCCACGCGACGCGCGGCGACCACGCGCGCGACGACGCGCGTCAGGCCGTGGAGCGCCTCGCGCTCGCGCGGGTCGAAGAGCGCCGCGTTGGCCGCGAGCTCCGTGAAGGCCCGCCCCTGCGCCTCCCGCGCCTGCTCGCGCGCGATCACGAGCAGCGCGTTGCGGTCGGCGCGCAGGCCCTGCCGGATGAGCAGCGCGGCGAACAGCGCCACCAGCAGCGCGACCGCGCCCGACATCACCAGGGTGGACCGGTTGTGCAGCGCGACGAAGCCGATGAAGTCGGCCTCCGGCACGACGATCATCGTCGCCCATTCCTCGGAGCTGATCGCGCGTATCGGCGCCACGGCCGCGATGTAGCGGTCGCCCGCCACCTCGATGATCCGGCGGCCATGCCCCTCGACGCGGAACAGGTTGTAGGCGCGCTCGAGCACCGGGTCGCCGATGTCGCCGAGCGGCATCGGCACCAGCTGGTCGCCCCTGGCGACGAAGGTGCGCGCGGGGTCCGGGAACGCGACGATCGTGCCGTCGTTCTGGATGATCATCGCGCGGCCCGTCCTGCCGATCCGCAGCCTTGCAAGGAAGGCCGAGAGGCTGTCGAGCGCGATGTCGACGCCGAACACCGCGGCGAGCGTGCCATCGGGCGACAGCAGCGCCTCCGAGGCGGTGATGCCCGGCTTGCGGTCCGTGAAGAAGATGTAGAGCGGCGACCAGTCGACCATGCCCGGCTTCTCGGCCGCCCCCCGGTACCAGACGCGCGTGCGGGGATCGTAGGTGTCGGCCGGATCGTCCTCGACGCCGACCGTCCTGCCCGCGCGGTCGCGCCGCGTCCAGGTGGTGCGACGCGCCTCGCCCGCGCGCTCGATGACCTTGGTGTCGATCGCGCCGCTCGCCTCTCGGCGCACGGCCATGTAGGAGCCGTCGGGCGCGGCGTAGCTGATCAGCGCGAGCTGGGGGTTGTCGTAGAGGATCTGCCAGCCGATCGCCTCTGCCCCGCCCTGCGCCGCGCCGAGGAAGGCACCGTCCGAGAGCACGCCGCGCAGCAGGTCGACCGCGCGCGGCGCCGGCGCGAGATAGGCCTCGACCTCGCGCAGGATGCGCTGCTCCTGCGACCTGATCACCTCGTCGGCGAGCTGCAGCGCGTCGCGGCGGTTGACCTCGTAGGAATAGAACCCGATGCCGAGCAGCGCCGCGACGACGACGACGACGCCCGCGATCGGCAGGCCGACGCGGCTCCATCGGCGGCGGCGGCGGCGACGCGTCTCCGCCGGGTCCACGAAGGCGTCGTTTTTCTCGGAAGTTGCCAAGCTGCCTGCCGCCTGCCCGCGTCGTTCGCGCCAGATTGGTCGCAACCGCGTCCGCGGGCAAGCACGCGGGGCGGGGAACGCTGCCGGTCCGCCGCGCGAAGCGGCTATGATCCCGGCCGACCGAAGCCGCGAGGAGGCCAGGCAGCCATGGACGCGAAGCAGATGGCCGAGTTGTTCCCGCCCCTCGGGCTCGGGACGGCGCCGCTCGGCGGGCTGTTCAGCCCGGTCTCCGACGACCAGGCGCATGCCGTGATCGACGCAGCCTGGGAACGCGGCATCCGCTTCTTCGACACCGCGCCGCTCTATGGCCACGGCGACTCCGAGCGGCGCCTCGGCGCGGTCCTGCGCGGCAGGCCCCGGGACAGCTTCGTGGTGGCGACCAAGGTCGGCCGGCTGCTGCGCAGGCCCGCCGCGCCGGCGCCCGAGGACCCCT
>CANMWW010000174.1 GCA_947500965.1 Alphaproteobacteria bacterium | reverse complement strand
CTGCGCAAGGCCGCGCCGCAGCCAGCCGCGACCACCCTTCCCGCGACGCCCCCGCGCCCCGGGCCCGGCCCGGGCACGAACCCGTCCCCTTCCCCCGTCCCCGTGGTCACCCATCCATGATGCGCAGCTTCGACGCCGACCAGGTCGCGGCGATCCTCGACACGCCACGCCTCGTCGAGGCCCTGCGCACGGCCTTCCGCGGCGACACCAGGACGCCAACGCGCCACCACCACAAGGTCGACGTGCCCGGCGCGCCGCAGGCGATGCTGCTGCTGATGCCGGCATGGACCGAGGGCGGCTACATGGGCGTCAAGGTCGTCTCGGTCTTCCCGGGCAACGCCGCGCGCGGCCTCGACTCGGTGCAGGGGAACTACCTGCTGATGTCTGCGACGACCGGCGAGCCGCTGGCGCTGGTCGACGGCCGCATGCTGACGCTGCGGCGGACCGCGTGCGCCTCGGCGCTCGCGGCCGACTACCTCGCCCGGCGCGACGCGACGCGCCTGCTCATGGTCGGGACGGGCGCGCTCGCGCCGCATCTCGTGCGCGCGCATGCCGCGATCCGCCCGATCCGCGAGGTGGCGATCTGGGGCCGCGACGGCGCGAAGGCGCGCGCCCTCGCCGAGCGCCTGTCGGGCGGATCCTTCGTCGCGCGCGCGGCAGGCGACCTCGAGGCGGCGATGCGCGAGGCCGACATCGTCAGCTGCGCGACGCTGTCGAAGGAACCGCTGGTGCGCGGCGACTGGCTGCGGCCGGGACAGCATGTCGACCTCGTCGGCAGCTATGCGCGCGACATGCGCGAATCCGACGACGCGGCGGTGGCACGCGCGCGCGTGCATGTCGACACGCCGGCCGCGCTGCTCGAATCGGGCGACCTCGTCATGCCGATCGCCAGCGGCGCGCTGCGCGAGGACGCGATCGCCGGCACGCTCGCGGACCTCGCGCGCGACAGCGCGCCGGGGCGGCGCGACGACGCGGAGATCACGCTCTTCAAGTCCACCGGCACGGCGCTCGAGGACCTCGCGGGCGCGGTGCTCGTCTATGAAGGCGCGGGGCGATGAACGCGCCGCGCGCAGGGAGGCGTCCATGATCCTTCGCCGCGTCGCCATCGGCTTCCTCGCCGGGCTGCTCGCCGTCCTGACCTTCCACCAGGCGACGATCGGCATCCTCAACGCCTATGGCCTGGTCGGCTCGGCGCCGTTCCGCACCGCCGCGGTCGGGCCGCTCGAGGTTCCCGCCTTCCTCAACCAGGCCTTCTGGGGCGGCGTGTGGGGCATCGTGATCGCGCTGCTGACCGACGCGCTGCGCTCCGAGCGCGGGCGCGTCGTCGCCGCCATGCTCGTGGGCGCGATCGGCGCCACCGCCGTGGGCTGGTTCGTCGTCGCGCCCATCAAGGGCCTGCCCATCGCGCAGGGCTGGAACCCCGCGGCGATGTGGCGCGCGCCGCTGATCAACGGCGTCTTCGGCCTCGGCGTCGGGCTCATCCTGCCCGGGCTCTGGGCGCTGCTCTCCGGCCGCCGATGACGCCCCGGCGCTGGCCGTGCTAAGGCGCGGCCCGCCATGCAGGACAGCGCCACACGGCTCGTCATCTTCGATTGCGACGGCGTCCTCGTCGACAGCGAGGCGATCGCCTGCCGCGTCGACGCGGAGGTCCTGTCCGCGCTCGGCTTCGACATCGCCTTCGAGGAATTCCGCGACCGCTATGTCGGGATCTCCACGGCGACGATGTGCGCCGACATCGAGGCGCGCTTCGGGCGAAGCCTCCCGCCCGACATCGCCGGGCGCCTGCTCGAGGCCGTGCTCGCCGCCTTCGAGCACGAGCTGGCGCCGATCCCCGGCATACCCGAGGCGCTGCGCGCCATCGATGCCCCGCGCTGCGTCGCGTCGTCCTCCGACCCGCCGCGCATCCGGCGCTCGCTGCAGGTCGCGGGCCTCCTCCACCTCTTCGAGCCGCATCTCTTCAGCGCCACGATGGTGGCGCGCGGCAAGCCCGCGCCGGACATCTTCCTGCACGCGGCGGCGGAGATGGGCGTCGACCCGCGCGGCTGCACGGTGGTCGAGGACAGCGTGCCCGGCGTGACGGCCGCGCGCGCGGCGGGCATGCGCGTGCTCGGCTTCGTCGGTGGCGCGCATTGCGGGCCCGGGCATGCCGCGCGCCTCGCCGCGGCCGGCGCCGAGCTCGCCTTCGACGACATGACGGACTTGCCGCGGCTCCTCGCGGTGCAGGGAGGGACGCGACCATGAAGACGGCGCAACGCATCTTCGTCGGCATCGACCGCAGCGACCGCGAGGGCGCGACGCGCGAGATCGGCAGGCTCGCGGGATCGGGCTGCGCGGTGAAGCTCGGGCTCGAGTACTTCGTGGCCAACGGGCCGGAGGGCGTGCGCGCCGCCGCCGCGGGCCACCGCCTCTTCCTCGACCTCAAGCTGCACGACATCCCGAACACCGTGGCTGGCGCGACGCGCTCCGCATGCCGCATCGCGCCGCACTTCCTCACCATCCACGCCGCCGGCGGCATGGCGATGATGCGCGCGGCGGTCGATGCGGCGCGCGAGGCCGCGGGCGACGCGGCGCCGCGGCTGCTCGCGATCACGGTGCTTACCAGCCTGGACGCGTCCGACCTGGACGCGACGGGCCAGCGCGGGCCCGTCGCCGACCAGGCGCGGCGCCTCGCCGACCTCGCGCAGCGCGCCGGCGTCGCCGGCGTCGTGTGCTCGCCGCACGAGGTGGCCGCGCTGCGCGCGCAATGCGGCCCCGGCTTCGTGCTGGTGACGCCGGGCATCCGCCCGGCCTGGGCGGCCTCGGGCGACCAGAAGCGCATCACGACGCCGGCCGAGGCGATCGCCAGCGGCGCCGACCACCTGGTCATCGGCCGCCCGATCACCCAGGCGCCAGACCCGGCCGAGGCGCTGGCGCGCATCTGCGCCGAGATCGAGGCGGGCGCGTGAGCGTCCTCGTCAAGATCTGCGGCCTGAACGACCCGGCCGCCATCGCGGCGGCCTCTGGCGCCGACTTCGCGGGCTTCGTCTTCTTCCCGCGCTCGCCGCGCCATGTCGAGCCGGAGGCCGCCGGCCGCCTCGCCGCGGCGCTGCCGCGCGCGGTGCGCCGCGTTGCGGTCACGGTAGACGCCGGCGACGAGGCGCTCGCGGCGATCGTCGCGCACCTCGCCCCGGACCTCGTCCAGTTCCATGGCCGCGAGGACCCCGCGCGCGCCGCCGAGGTCGGGCGCCGCTTCGGCGTCGGCACGATCAAGGCCATGGCCGTCTCTGCGCCGGAGGACCTCGACCGCGCCGCGGATTTCGCCGGCGCCGTCGACTGGCTGCTCTTCGACGCGCGGCCACCTTCCCGGCCCGACGCCCTGCCGGGCGGCAACGCCACCAGCTTCGACTGGACGATCCTGGCCGGGCGCCGGCTTCCCCTGCCCTGGCTGCTCTCCGGCGGGCTCGACGCCGGGAACGTCGCGGCCGCCGTCGCGGCCAGCGGCGCGCGCGCGGTCGACGTCTCCTCCGGCGTGGAGAGCGCGCCGGGACGCAAGGACCCCGCCCGGATCGCCGCCTTCCTGCGCGCGGCGCGCGGCTGAGGCGGACGTTTTTCGGGCTTGGCCGGCCCGCCAGCCTGCCCTAGAACCTCGGCATGGCTACCGTCCTGAATTCCTTCCGCAATCAGCCTGACGAGCGCGGGCATTTCGGCGCCTATGGCGGCCGCTATGTCGCCGAGACTCTGATGCCGCTGATCCTCGAGCTCGAGGCCGCCTACGTGGCGGCCAAGGCGGACCCCGCGTTCCAGAAGGAGCTCGACTACTACCTCGAGCACTACGTGGGCCGCCCGAGCCCGCTCTTCTTCGCCGAACGCCTGACCAGGCATCTCGGCGGCGCGAAGATCTACTTCAAGCGCGACGAGCTCAACCACACGGGCTCGCACAAGATCAACAACTGCATGGGCCAGATCCTGCTCGCCCGGCGCATGGGCAAGAAGCGGATCATCGCGGAGACCGGCGCCGGCCAGCACGGCGTCGCCAGCGCCACCGTCTCCGCGCTCTTCGACCTGCCCTGCATCGTCTACATGGGCGCGACCGACATCGAGCGGCAGGCGCCGAACGTCTTCCGCATGAAGCTGCTCGGCGCCGAGGTGCGTCCGGTGACCTCGGGCGCGGGCACGCTGAAGGACGCGCTCAACGACGCTCTGCGCGACTGGGTCGCGAACGTCGAGTCGACCTTCTACATCATCGGCACGGTCGCGGGGCCGCATCCCTACCCGGCGATGGTGCGCGACTTCCAGTCGGTGATCGGCCGCGAGGCGAAGGAGCAGATGCTGCGCCAGGAAGGCCGCCTGCCCGACATGATCATCGCCTGCATCGGCGGCGGCTCGAACGCGATGGGGCTGTTCCATCCCTTCCTCGACGACAGCGGCGTGGAGATCGTCGCGGTCGAGGCCGGTGGCCACGGCATCGAGACCGGCAGGCACGCGGCCTCGCTGACCGGCGGGCGCCCCGGCGTGCTCCACGGCAACAAGACCTACCTGCTGCAGGACGCGGACGGGCAGATCACCGAGGCGCATTCGATCTCGGCCGGCCTCGACTACCCGGGCATCGGCCCCGAGCACGCCTGGCTGCACGACACCGGCCGCGTCGACTACGTCTCCGCGACCGACGAGGAGGCGCTCGAGGCCTTCAAGCTCTGCGCGCGGCTGGAGGGCATCCTGCCGGCGCTCGAGCCCGCGCACGCGCTGGCCGAGGTCATCAAGCGCGCGCCGCGCATGGGCAAGGACAAGACCATCGTCATGAACATGTGCGGGCGCGGCGACAAGGACGTCTTCGCGATCGCGGAGCGCTTCGGGGTGACGCTGTGAGCCGCATCGGGCCGCGCTTCGAGAAGCTGCGGCGCGAGGGCCGCGCCGGCCTCGTCACCTACGTGATGGCGGGCGACCCGGACGCGGCGACGACGGCGAGGATCCTCGCCGGCCTGCCCGCGGCGGGCGCCGACGTCATCGAGCTGGGCATGCCCTTCTCCGACCCGATGGCCGACGGCCCGGCGATCCAGGCCGCCGGCCTGCGCGCGCTCGCCGGCGGCATGACGCTCAAGGGCACGCTCGAGCTGGTGCGCGGCTTCCGCGCGACGGACGCGGAGACGCCCGTCGTGCTGATGGGCTACTTCAACGTCCTCTTCGCCTATGGCGTGGAGGCCTTCATGCGCGACGCGCGCGCGGCCGGCGCCGACGGCGTGATCATCGTCGACCTGCCGCCCGAGGAAGCGGGCGAGGCGGTGCCGCAGGCCGCGGCCCATGGCCTAGACTTCATCCGCCTCGCGACTCCGACGAGCGACGACAGGCGCCTGCCGCGCATCCTCGAGGGCGCGAGCGGCTTCCTCTACTACGTCTCCATCCTCGGCATCACCGGCACGCGCAGCGTCGACGACAAGGCGGTGCGCGAGGCGATGGCGCGGCTGCGCCGCCACACGACCATGCCGGTCGCGGTCGGCTTCGGCATCAAGACGCCCGCGGCCGCGGCCGCGATCGCGCGCGACGCCGACGCCGCGGTCGTCGGCTCGGCCATCGTGCAGGCGGTCGCCGACACGCTCGACGCGTCCGGCAAGGCCACCGGCGCGACGGTCGACCGGGTGCTCTGCCTGGTGCGCGACCT
>CANMWW010000173.1 GCA_947500965.1 Alphaproteobacteria bacterium | reverse complement strand
TGGCCGATGCCGAGAGCCCGCCCATCAGCGTCGCGAGCAGGACGTTGACCTGCGCCAGGGCGCCGTTCATGTGGCCGACCAGCGCGTCCGCGAAGTTCATCAGGCGCCGCGTGATGCCCGCGTGGTTCATGATCACGCCGGCGAGCGTGTAGAAGGGCACGGCAAGCAGCGGGAAGGAATCCGTCGGGCTGATCAGCCGCTGGGCGAACATCTCGAGCGGCAGCTCGTCGCCCTTGAACATGAAGTAGGCCATCGCCGCCGCGCCCATCGACACGGCGATGGGCACGTTGAAGGCGAAGAACACGAACATCAGCAGCAGCGGCACGTATTCCATGGCCTCAGCCTCCCCGTGCGGCGGACAGGCGGCCGCGCGCGGCAATCGCGTGCCGCAGCGTCATCGCGCCCAGTCCGAACGCCGCGCCCGCGTAGTGGATCGTGTAGGGCCAGCGCAGGGACGGCATCGGCGTGTCCCAGGAATCGATCGCGAACGTGACGGCGAGCCAGCAGACCCAGGCCAGGAAGACGAGGGTGAGCAGGTCGGCGAGCCCCGTCGCGACGCGGCGCGCCGCATCCGGGAACAGGCCCGTGAGCATGTCGATCGACACGTGCTGGCCGCGGCGGAAGGCGGCGGCCGAGCCGAAGAAGATCGCCCAGCAGAAGCCGACGGCCGCGATCTCGGTCGTCCACGTTGCGGGCTGCGCGCTGACGTAGCGCGTGAAGACGCCCCAGGCGGTGGCGAGCACGACCACGACCATGGCGGCGCATGCGACGATCTCCTCGAGGCCGCGCATCCCCGGCGCCTCGTCGCTCGTCGTGGCGCCGTTCCTGTCCTCGGCCATCGGTGGCGCTCCCCTCAGCCGTGCGGCTGCTGATCCTGCGCGCCGAACCTCTTCTGCCCGGCCTGCGGCGCGCCGGCGAAGAGGATCTTGGTCACCCGGTCGATCATCGCGCCGTGGAAGGCGACGGCATCGGGGTGGAAGTCGGCCTTCGGGCGCGGCTCGGGGTCGAAGTTGTGGAACTCGTCGACGCCGCGCACGAGCATCGCGCTGTCGCGCCCGCCGATCTGGCGCACGTAGGTCGGCACGTAGCGGATGGTGAAGCCGATCCGGTCCCAGTCCGCGTTGTTCGGCTCGGAGCCGTGGATGATGCGCACGTGGTGCAGCGAGAACTCGCCGGGCTGCAGCACGAGGTCCGCGGCATCCTTGTCGTCGATGTCGACCTGGATCTCCTGGCCGCGGCTCAGCAGGTTGTCGGCGGCGAAGGTGTCCTTGTGCGGCACCTGGTCGTGCGCCTGCGTGCCCGGCACGACGCGCATGCAGCCGGAGAGCGGCGTCGATGCCTCGAACGCCACCCATGCGGTGACGACGTCTGGCGAGGACAGGCCCCAGTAGGTGGAGTCCTGGTGCCAGGACACGAAGCCCGGGCTGTGCGCCGGCTTGTGGAAGAAGCCGGAGGCCCAGCACAGGATGTTCGGTCCGAGCACGTCCTCGACCGCGTCGAGGAGGCGCGGATGGCGCACGAGTTCGTCGATCCAGGGCAGGAGAAGGTGGGGCTTCTGGTTCGTGCGCTTGGACAGCATGCCGCCCTCGCGCGCGCAGAGCGCGGCATATTCGCGGCGCAGGGGCGCCATGTCGGCGGCATCCATCGCGCGCAGCGGCGACAGGTAGCCGTCGCGCCGATAGGCGGCGACCTGCGCCTCGGAAAGCATCTTCAGCATGTCCGGCATCTCCCCCTCGTGTGGTTGGATTAGAGGGGCGGCGAGCGGGTGGCGTCAAGTTCGCGCGGCCCGGTCCCCCGCGCGCGGGGTGCAGCGCTGCCCCGCGCGGCCGCGGGGGCGCGTCAATCCGCCAGGAGCCGCGTCGCGCCCTCGAGCAGGTCGCGGATGCGGGAGAGCAGGGCCGCGGCGTCGGCGCCGTCCACGGCGCGATGGTCGCCCGACACGGTGAGCCGCGCGACGTCGCGCACGACCACCTGGCCATCCCGGACGACCGGCGTCGGGACGAAGGCGCCGACCGCGAGGATCCCGACCTCGGGCGGGTTGACCAGCGCGACGAATTCCTCCGCGCCCAGCAGGCCGAGGTTGGAGACCGTGAAGCCCGCGCGCGCCATGTCGGCGGGGCCGAGCCGCAGCCCGATCGCGCGCCGCCGCAGGCGGAAGCTCGCCGACGCTATGCCGGAGAGCGAGAGGCGGTCGCAATCGGCGATCACGGGCACGGCGAGCCCGTGCCCGGTCGCCACGGCCATGCCGAGGTTGACGCGCCCGAGCGCGACGGCGGCGCCGTCCTCCCATCGGGCGTTGAAGCGCGGCACGTCGCGCAGGGCGAGCGCCACGGCCTTCATGACGATGTCGTTCGCCGAGACCGGCGCGCCGGCGTCGCGCCGCGCGGCGACCAGTTCGCCGATCGCGCCGCCATCGACCGTGAGCGACACCGAGAATTGCGGCACGGCCGCGCTCGCCCCCATGCGCCGCGCCATGCCGCGGCGATAGAGGTCGTCCCGGCGCTCGCGCTTCGCCGGCGCCGCGGCCTTCGCCGCGAGGGCATCGCGCACGTCGCGCTCCTGGACCCGGCCGCCGGGGCCGCTGCCTCGAAGCGTCGCGAGGTCGAGGCCGGCCTCGCGCGCGAGGCGGCGCGCGATCGGCGTCGCGAGCGTCCAGCCCTCCGGCGGCACCAATGCCTCCGCGACGGATGCCGGGGCGAGAGCGGCGGGTACGGCGCTGGCAGTGGCCGTCGGCGCGTCCCGGCCCTCCTTCGCGGCCGCCGCCTGGGCGGCGCCTTCCGGCGTCGCGATGAGCGCGAGCAGGCCCTCGAGCGGCACCTCCGTGCCCGGCGCGGCGACGATGCGCAGCAGCGTGCCATCGACCGGGGCTGGCAGCTCCGTCGCGGCCTTCGCGGTCTCCACCACGGCGAGCGGCTGGCCCGCGCGCACCGCGTCCCCGGGCTTCGCGAGCCACTCGACGACGGTGGCGCTTTCCATGTACTCGCCGGCGGCGCCGGAGAGGCGGAACTCCAGCTCAGCCATGGCCGGCCCGCACGGCGTCGCGCGCGGCCGCGGCGATCCGCGCGGCGTCGGGGATCGTCGCCAGCTCGAGCGGCTGGCTGTAGGGCACGGGCATGTCGAGCGCGCCGAGCCTCGCGACGGGCGCGTCGAGCCAGCCGAAGGCGAGCTCGCCGATCGTGGCCGCGAGCTCCGCGCCGTAGCCGCCGAATCGCCAGCCCTCGTTCACCACGACGCAGCGATGCGTGCGCCGGACGGACCCGACGATCGTCTCGGTGTCGAGCGGGCGCAGCGTGCGGATGTCGACCACCTCGGCCGAGATGCCCTCGGCCGCCAGCGCCTCCGCGGCCTTGAGGCTCTCGAGCACCATGCGCGAGCTCGCGACGATGGTGACGTCGCTGCCGGGGCGCGCGATCGCGGCCTTGCCGATCTCGACGAGGTGCTCGCCGTCGGGCACGGGCCCGCGCGTGTTGTAGAGGAACTTGTGCTCGATGAAGACGACGGGGTTGGGGTCGCGGATCGCCGCGGCCAGCAGCCCCTTCGCGTCCGCCGGCGTCGCGGGCATCACGACCTTGATGCCCGGGATGTGCGCGACCATGGCCTCCAGGCTCTTGGAATGCTGCGCGCCGGCGCCCGCGCCCGCGCCGCCCTGGGTGCGCAGCACGAAGGGCAGCGTCACCTGGTCGCCCCAGACGAAGGGCAGCACCGAGGCCTGGTTCAGCAGCTGGTCGAGGCAGAGCGGCAGGAAGTCGACGTACATGATCTCCGCGACCGGCTTCAGCCCCATCATCGAGGCGCCGACCGCCATGCCCGCGATCACCTGCTCCGAGATCGGCGTGTCGCGCACGCGCTCCGGGCCGAACTCGGCCTGCATGTCGCGCGTCACCTTGAAGACGCCGCCATAGACGCCGACGTCCTCGCCGAAGACGACGACGGACGGGTCGCGGCGCATCTCGCCGAGCAGCGCCGCGTGCAGCGCCTCCGCGTAGCGAAGCTCGGCCATCACGCGGCTCCCTTCACGTATTCGCCCGCGTCGAGCTCGCCGATCGCGGGCAGCGGGCTCTCGAGCGCGAAGGCCACGGCGCGCTCGACCTCCGCGGCCGCGTCGGCGTCGAGCGCCGCGACCCTGTCGGCGCCGAGCTCCGCTGCGAGGCGCGCGGCCATGTTCGGGATCGGGTCGCGCGGCTTCCACGCCGCGACCTCCTCCGCCGGCTGGTAGCCGCCGACGTCGGAGGTGGAGAAGCCGAGCAGCCGGTAGGTCTTCGCCTCGACCAGCGTCGGGCCCTCGCCACGGCGCGCGCGCTGGACCGCGCGCGCCGTGGCGGCATGGACGGCGAGCACGTCGTTGCCGTCCACGATCTCGCCCGGGATGCCGTAGCCCGCGGCGCGCGAGGCGAGGTCGGCGACGCTCGACTGCGCGCGGGCATGGACCGTGAGGCCATAGAGGTTGTGCTCGCACAGGAAGACGAGCGGCAGCTTCCAGAGCGCCGCCGCGTTCATCGCCTCGTGGCACGCGCCGATCTGCGCCGCGCCGTCGCCATAGAAGGCGAGGACGACGCTGGGCTGGCGGCGCACCTGGAAGGCGAGCGCCTGGCCGACCGCGACGGGCAGCGCGCCGCCGACGATGCCGCACCCGCCCAGCAGCCCGACCTCGCGGTCCGCGACCAGCATGTGGCCGCCGCGCCCGCGGCACGTGCCGGTGGCGCGTCCCATGATCTCGGCCATCAGCCGGCCGGTGTCGACGCCCTTGCCGACATAGTGCGCGTGCCCGCGATGCGTGCTGGTGACGATGTCCTCGCGCTCGAGCGCGGCCGTCGCGCCGATGCCCACGGCCTCCTGGCCGTCGCAGCGATGGATCGGGCCGCGCGTGCGGCCTTCCTTGTGCAGGCGGCCGATCGCCTCCTCGAGCAGGCGCACGACCTGCATCTTCATGTAGAGCTCGGCCTGCATCTCGAGCGATGGCGCGTTCTGCATGCGCGGGTCAGCCTTTCCATTCGGCGGCGGCGCGGCGCGTCGCCTCGGTGAAGTCGTGCCAGGCGATCCGGCCATCCAGCCACGCCGCGAGGCGACCGGAGAACAGGATCGCCTCGTCGATGACGGGCGCCGCGAGCGCGGGCTGGCGCTCGAGCAGCGCCGCCGCCGCCTCCAGCGTCGCCGCGCTCGCCAGCAGGTGGCAGAAGCCGCCGATGCGCGCGACCGCGAGGCGCAGCGCAAGAACGCCGGCGCGCGCGGCGAAGGCGTGGTCCCCGGCCGCCGCTTCGCCGCGCAGGCGCCAGAGCGTCTCGTGCAGGGCGCGCGCGTAGCCCTCGGCGTAGACGAGCGGTCCCGCGGGGAGCATGACGCCGCGCCGCGCCATCATCTCCGCGATCTCCGCGGGCGGCGCGCGCCAGATGGCCTCGCGTGCTGCGACGAGCGCGGCGAGCGCGGGTGGCGCCGAAAAGGACGCAGGCGGCGGTGGCGTGGCGGCGCCGGCGTCGGCGAGGGAAAGGCGCGCGCGCAGCCCGTCGCGGCCCTGGCGCTCCTGCACGCGTCGCCCGAGGGCGCGCAGGGCGTCCACCCCGGACCCGATCCCGCCGAGATGCGTCACCTGCGCGCTCTCGGCCTGCAGCGCGTCGAAGACGAGCTCTAGGAACTGGCGCTCCGGCCAGTAG
>CANMWW010000172.1 GCA_947500965.1 Alphaproteobacteria bacterium | reverse complement strand
CGCGCATGATCGGCGAGCAGGCGGCGCCGGCCACGACGCCGGGGCGGCGCGTCCTCGTCGTCGACGACGACCCCGAGCAGCTGGAAGAACTCCTCGAGATGTTCAGGGAAGCGGGCATCTCCGCCGAATCGGCGTGCGGCGCCACCGAGGCGATGGCGATGCTGTCGACGATGCGCCCGCAGCTCATGCTGGTGGACATCAAGATGCCGGGGATCGACGGGCTCAAGCTGGCGGACTTCGCCCGCGCGCTCGACCGGCGCATCGTCATCGTCCTCATGTCCGGGGACTGGCATGCGGCCGAGGAGTCGAGGGGCCGCGACGACGGGATCCTGGCCGTCGTCACCAAGCCGCTCGACCCGGCCTGGCTGGTGGAGACCGCGCGGGCCCTGACGCACTAGCCGCGATCCGGGCCCGGCACCGCCTCGCGCCTTCGCATCTGGTACACGCGCACGAGTATCTGCGCGACCTCGGCGAAGCAGTCGTCGGGTATCGGCTCGTCCACGTCGACTTCGCGATAGAGCCGCCGGGCGACCGGCGGCACGCGCATGATGGGCACGGAAGCCCGCCAGGCTAGCCATCGCAGGCGCCGCGCGACCAGTCCTGCGCCCTTGGCGATGACGATCGGCGCACCCATGCGCCCGGGTTCGTAGAGCAGGGCCACCGCGAAATGGGTCGGGTTGACGACCATCACGTCGGCCTTCGCCAGGGGGTGCTTGCGGCTCGTCGTGCGGCGCTTGCGGCGGAGCTCGGCCAGCTTGCTCTTCACCTCCGGCCTGCCCTCGCTTTCCTTGAGCTCCTCCTTCAGCTCCTGCCGGGACATCCTCAGCTGGGCGCGGTTCGCCGTCCGCTTGACCAGCAGGTCCACGAGCGCGAAGGCGCCGAGCATGCCGAGCGCCAGCGGCAACAGGACAAGGGCTGCCTCGAGGGCCAGCTTCCCCGCCTCGCGCGCGGTGGCGCCGACGCCGAGCGCGACATAGCCGCGGTGCAGGGCATGGAGCGCCAGGCCGAAGAGCAGCACCGCGAGGAGGAGCTTCGCCGCGTTGAAGACGGTCTGCAGAAGCGACTTCGCCCCGAAGATCCGCGTGAAGCCCCGGACAGGCGAGAGGTTCTCGAAGGATGCGCGCAACGGGCGGAACTGGATGCGGAAGCGCTGCTGGGCGAGCCCGATCCCGATCGCGACGGCGAGGAAGGCGAGGAGCATGCCGCCCACCGGCATGAGGCCGTCCCGGGCCATCGCCATCGCCAGCGACTTCGCGTCCACGCCACGGCTGGCGATCGCCGCCATGACGTCGGCGGAGCGGGCGACCATGCCGCTCGCGGCCCATGCCGCCAGGGGCAGGGAGGCCAGGAACGCGATCCAGCCACCCAGCGCGTAGGTGTCCTGGGGCAGCATGAGCGAGCCTTCCTCGAAGGCGCGCTCGAGGCGCCTCTCGGTCGGTTCCTCGGTCTTCTCCTGGCTGTCGCCGCTCTCGGCCATGCAACCAGCTATGCGCAGCGCCGTCGGCTTGCGCGCCCTACCCGGTCCGCAGCGGAGGGAAACTCAGCGGCGGCGGCCGGCGGCGTCGTACAGGCCGGCCGCGCCGCGGACCTGCCTGTCGGCGGCGCGCATCGCGTCGCGCAGGACGGTCAGCGTCGCCACGCGCGCGGCGATGCGCGCCTTCAGCGTCGCCGCCGCCTCCTGCAGCGCGCGCAGGTCGGTGGCGTCCGCCCCGGCCGCTTCGCTTCCGACGCTGTGCGCCATGCGCTCCACCTCGCGCAGGAGCGCGGAGGCCGGCATGCGCAGGGGGTCGAGGGCGGAGAGCTCCTGCGTCAGCCTGGAGGCGGGGGTCATGTCGACGCCGCCCGCGGCCCGGCCGCATCGCCACCCGCGCGCGCCTTGCGCGCCTCGATCTCGGCCATCACGACGGGCGAGAGGTTGAACGGGTCGCGCTTCGCTATCTGCTGCGCCAGCGCGTCCGAGAGCACCTGCGAGGCGAACTGCTCCATCGTCTCGGACGCGCCGCCCGATCCCCCGGAGAAGGCGGAGAGCAGCTTCGGCAGCGCCGGCTTCAGCAATTGCGCCGTCATGGCGGCCTGGAAGGCGGCCGCCGCGCGCTCGTCGCGCCTGGCCCCGCCCGCACTCTCGAGCCCTGCGCGTGGCATGGCCCCCGACAGCATCACCATCACCGCACCTCCAGGTCCGCGCGCAGCGCGCCGGCCGACTTGAGCGTCTGCAATATCCCGATCAGGTCGCGCGGACTCACGCCGAGCGAGTTGAGGCCGTTGACGAGGTCGCGCAGCGATGCGCCGCGCGCCAGCATGGCGACGCGCCCCGTGCCGCTCTCGGTGACCTGCACCTCGGTGCGGTTCACGGTCGTCGTCGTTCCCGTCGAGCTGAACGGCGATGGCTGCGAGACCTGCGGCGTCTCCGTGATCCGCACGGTCAGGCTGCCTTGCGCGATCGCGACCGGGGCGATCTTCACGTCCTGGTTGATGACGATCACGCCATTCTCCTCGTTGATGACGACGCGCGCGTGCTGGTCCGGGACGACGCTGAGCTTCTCTATCTCGGTCATCAGCGCGACGACGCCGCCGGGATAGCCGGCGGGGACGGCGACGCGGATCGTGCCCGAATCCATCGTCTCGGCGGCGGAGCCACCGAGGAATGCGTTGATCGTGGCGGAGACGCGCGAGGCGGTGGTGAAGTCGGGCGAGCGCAGCGCGACCGTGACCGCCTTCATGTCGCGCAGGGAGAACCCGACCGAACGCTCCACGATCGCGCCGTTCGGTATGCGCGCCGAGGTCGGCACGCCGCGCGTGACCGACGCCGCGGCGCCCTCGGCGGAGAAGCCGCCGACCGCGAGCGGGCCCTGCGCGACCGCGTAGACCTCGCCGTCGGCGCCCAGCAGCGCCGTGACGAGCAGCGTCCCGCCCAGCAGGCTCTTCGCGTCGCCCAGCGCCGACACGACGATGTCGACCCTGCTGCCGGGGCGGGCGAAGGGAGGAAGCGTGGCCGTCACGATGACGGCCGCGGTGTTCTGCGTCTTGAGCGCCGCGTCCTTGGCGTTGACGCCAAGGCGGTCGAGCATGCCGAGCAGGGACTGGCGCGTGAATACGGAGTTGGAGATCGTGTCTCCGGTACGGTTGAGGCCGACGACCAGCCCATATCCGACCAAGACGTTGTCGCGGACCCCCTCGAAGTCGGCGATATCCTTCAATCGCGCCGAGTAGTCCTGCTGCTGCGCCGGCGCGTGCACGGACGCCAGCAGGAGCAGCGCCGCGAGGGCGCTGGCAAGGATGGTCGAGGGACGATGGGGCATTGCAGGGGCCAAATTCTTTGCTGTCGTGGCTTCGGCCCGCTTGTTGCAACGGGCGTGCCATGCGGCGGCAGGCGAAAAGGATCCGCCTGGCCCGCCCCGGGAAGTCCCGGGCATATCTCTGGACGGAGCGAACGGCCATGCGCGTAGGCAAGTCGGGTGGTGCGAAGGGCGTCGGCGGGAAGGCTCCCGCCCGCAGGGGTGGTGAGTTCTCGGTTCCAGCCGGGACGGAACGCGCGTCAGGCGTCGCCGCGCCGGCCGGCGTCGATCAGGCGGGCGGCCTCGATCTCGCGGGATCGCTCCTCGCGATCGAGGACCGGCGTCGCGCCATCGAGCGCGGCAAGGCCTCGCTCGACTGCCTCGACCAGCTGCGCCTGGACATCCTGGAGGGCGAGCTCAGTCCCGCGACGGCTTCGCGCCTGGCGAAGCTCGCGGACGAGGTCGGCGGCGAGGCCCTCGATCCCGAGCTGCGCGAGACCGTGGAGGAGATCCGCTTCCGCCTGCGCTTCGAGGCGGCGCGCCTGTCGAAGGGCGGGCGCCGCGGCGCGGGTGGCTGACGAATGGCGCGGCGCGAGGCCTCAGGCCCTCTGCCCGGCGTCGCCAGGCGGCTCGCCGGGATCGTCGAGCAGGTCGGTGCTGGCGGCCGCGTCGATGTTCTCCGCGCGGATCTTCTCCCACAATTCGCGCCGGAGCACCTGCACGGAGGCAGGATGCCTGACCGACAGCTTGACCGTCCGGCCGCGCACCTCCTCGACGACGATCTCGATGTCGTCGCCGAGCATGAGGGACTGGCCAATGCGTCGCGTGATGAAGAGCATGTCGCCTGCGCGCGGCTCCGGCCTGTGGGCATGCGCGCGGATGCGCGCCCTGCGTCAGGCGTGGAGGATACCCCAACGGATCCCCGCCGCCACAGGACATTGCCGCCCGGCCTCGCGCCGCGCGCCTGGCGCGCCGCCGCCCTGGCGCTCGCCCTGTGCGCCAGCATCCTCGCCGCGGCGCCGGTAGCGCTGGCGAACGACGTCGCGACCGCCCAGAAGGTCGTCAAGGACGTGTTCGGCGGCGGCAACATGTATCGCGTCACCGAGCGCCGCACGCTTCCCTTCCGCGAGCTGATCAACACCGGCGCGGAGAGCGGCGCGACCTTCCGCTTCGTCGACGAGACCGTGCTCTCCGTCGGCGAGAACGCCGAGCTGCGGCTCGACGAGTTCGTCTTCGACCCCGCGACGAAGGGGATCAAGGGCGCGGCGTCCATGACCCGCGGCGCGCTGCGCTTCGTCGGCAGCGCCGCGGCCAAGGACGTGTCGATCCGCACGCCGGCTGGCACGCTCGGCATCCGCGGCACGGCCTTCACCATGCGCGTCGACGGCACGCTGCTCGAGCTCGACGTGCAGGAGGGGCAGGTCTCGCTGGTGGCTGGCGGCGCGGCGAGCGTGGTCCGGCAGGGCGAGTTCGTGTCGGTGCGCGCCGGCGTCGCCGGCGTGCAGCGCGGCCAGCCGAGCCCGGCCTTCCGCGCCGCGATCGCGCAGATCGTCCGCTCGCTCGGCGCGGCGCCGCAGCGCGCGGCCGCGCCGGGAGGCGGCCCGCGCGAGGTGCGCGACGCGGCCGGCCGGCCGGTCGGCTTCCTCGTGGTGCAGGCGAATGGCCGCGTCGACGCGCAGGACGCGCAGCGTCGCCTCGTCGCCTACTTCGATCCGGCGCAGCGCGCCACGTTCGGTGCCGATGGCAGGCGCATCGGCGATGGCGACAGGCTCGAGCAGGTCCTGCGCGGCGGGCGCTGAGCGCCGCCCGGTGGCGCCGTGGATCCGTCCACCGCGGATCATTTTCCGGCAAGCCCGCGGGTCGTGCGCGTTGACTCCGGGACGCCGCGATGGATTCATGAGGAGGCTTGCGGTGTGCAGGCTCCACGCAATGAGCGTGGCTCAACTCCAGGATGGAGTGCTTCGAAATGGCTCTCAACGTCGTTTCCAACTACGCTGCCAATGTCGCGCAGCGCTATCTCCAGAGGGCGGACGCCGAGGCGTCGCGCTCGGTAGCCAAGCTCGCTGCAGGAACGCGGGTGCTTTCCGCGGCGGATGATGCTGCCTCGCTGGCCATTGGCCTCTCGCTGAAGGCCGACGTGGTCAGCCTGAAGCAGGCCGCCGTCAATGTCGGCCAGGCTGCCTCGGCGATCCAGATCGCCGAGGGCGCGATGTCTACCGTGTCCGACATCCTGCTGCGCATGAAGACGCTCGCGGTCCAGGCTTCGTCCGACCAACTCGCTAGCACCCAGCGCACCATGCTGAACTCGGAATTCACCGAGCTCCTCAGCGAGGTCGATCGCGTCGCCGCGGTCACCAACTTCGACGGCCAGTCGCTG
>CANMWW010000171.1 GCA_947500965.1 Alphaproteobacteria bacterium | reverse complement strand
GCAGAACGACGGCATCAACATCGCGGCGGGGCTCGGCACGCCCGTCCGCGCCGCCGAGAACGGCGTCGTGGTCTACGCGGGCAACGAGCTGCGTGGCTTCGGGAACCTCGTGCTCCTGCGCCATGCCGACGGCTGGATGAGCGCCTACGCGCATCTCGACGAGATCGGCGTCGAGCGCGGCGCGCAGGTCCAGCGCGGCCAGGGCATCGGCAAGGTGGGGCAGAGCGGCAGCGTGTCCTCGCCGCAGCTGCATTTCGAGCTGAGGCGCGACGGCAGGCCCGTCGACCCGCGCCCGCATCTCGCGGGCGGCTGAGCGCGTTCAGCCGATCCGCTTGCCGAGGCGGCCGGCGAGGTCCTGGATGAACTGCCACGCGACGCGCCCGGAGCGCGCGCCACGCGTCACCGACCACTCGACCGCCTCGGCGTGCAGCCGCTCTGCCGTCACGTCGAGGCCGAGCGCGGCGGCATAGCCCTCGATCATCGCGAAGAACGTGTCCTGGTCGCAGACATGGAAGCCGAGCCAGAGGCCGAAGCGGTCGGAGAGCGAGACCTTCTCCTCGACCGCCTCGCCGGGATGGATCGCGGTCGCGCGCTCGTTCTCGATCATGTCGCGCTGCATGAGGTGGCGCCGGTTCGAGGTCGCGTAGAAGACCACGTTTTCGGGCCTGCCCTCGACGCCGCCCTCGAGAACGGCCTTGAGCGACTTGTAGGCGGCGTCCTCCTGCTCGAAGGAAAGGTCGTCGCAGAACAGCACGAAGCGCCGCGCCGACCCGCGCAGGATGGACAGCAGCTGGGGCAGGGTGGGTATGTCCTCGCGATGGATCTCGACGAGCGCCAGCGCGCCCGGACGCCGCGCATTCACGGCCGCGTGCACGGACTTCACCAGCGAGCTCTTGCCCATGCCGCGCGCGCCCCAGAGCAGCGCGTTGTTGGCGGGGAAGCCCTCGGCGAAGCGCGTGGTGTTGTCGAGGAGGATGTCGCGCTGGCGGTCGACGCCGCGCAGCAGGCCGATGTCGACGCGGTTGACCCGGGGGACGGGGGCGAGGCGACCCGCGTCGGCATGCCAGACGAAGGCGTCGGCGGCGTCGAGGTCCGCCGCCGAGGCGGGCGGGGGCGCGCGCCGCTCGAGCGCGGCGGCGATCCTCTCGAGGGCGTCGACGAGGCGCTGGTCTGTCATGGCGATGGTCCCGGACGGTGCTGTCGAAGGCGGCGGACGGTAGTTGCGGGCACGGCCCGGGGTCAACCCTAAGCCCCTGCCGGCGTTGCATTCCGGCGGTCGGCTTGTATATTCCGCCGCGCCCGGCGCGGACCTTGCGCAGGGGTTGCCCGTACAGTCGAAACCGACCCCAGAACGAGGAAACGTCGCCGATGCTGATTTCCCCTGCTTACGCGCAGGCCGCGGATTCCGGCGGCTCGATGCTGATGCAGCTCGCGCCGCTCGTGCTGATCTTCGTCGTCTTCTACTTCCTGCTGATCCGCCCGCAGCAGAAGAAGATGAAGGAGCAGCGCGCGATGCTCGAGGCCGTCAAGCGCGGCGACACGGTCGTCACCTCGGGCGGCCTGATCGGCAAGGTCGTGCATGTCGATGGCAACGAGATCGGCCTCGAGCTCGCGGCGAATGTCCGCGTGAAGGCGCTCAAGGGCATGATCGTCGAGGTTCGCACCAAGGGCGAGCCCGTCGCGGGCGGCGAGGCCAAGCCGGCCAAGCCGAAGGAGGAGGGGGCGTTCTACAAGGCGCTCGGCCTCAAGCAGGACGCGACCGCCGAGGCGATCGAGGAGGCCTTCGCGGGCAAGCAGGGCGACGCCGCCGCCGCGGAGGCGCACGAGACGCTGCGCGACCCGGTCAAGCGCAAGCTCTACGACTCGCTCGGCCACGACGAATACGTCTCGCGCCTGAAGTCCTGACGCGACGGGGGCCACGGCCCCCGCGCCCGCGGTGATCCGATGCTCTTCTTCGCGCGCTGGAAAATCTGGCTGATCAACGCGGCATGCGCGCTCGGCGTGCTGCTGTCGCTCCCCGCGTTCCTGCCGCGCGAGAGCATCGGGCTACCCGCCTGGTTCCCGTGGCGGCACGTGAACCTCGGCCTCGACCTGCGCGGCGGATCCTACCTCCTGCTGGAGGTGGACATGCAGGCGGTCGTGCGCGAGCGTCTCAACAACATCCGCGATTCCGTGCTGGTGCGCCTGCGCGGCACCGAGATCCGCTATTCCGGCCTCGCCATCCGCGGCCAGGGCGTGCAGCTCCAGCTGCGCGACCCGTCGCAGGCGGCGGAGGCGCTGCGCCTCCTGCGCGAGCTCGCGCAGCCGGTCTCCACCGGCGCCTTCGGCGGCTCCACGCCCGACCTCGTCGTCAATGCCACGCCCGAGGGCCTCGTCACCCTCGAGCTCTCCGAGGTCGCGCTGCGCGACAAGGCGACCAAGACCATCGAGCAGTCGATGGAGATCGTGCGCCGGCGCCTCGACCCCGAGGGCATCAAGGAGCTGCAGATCGCCCGCCAGGGCGGCTCGCGCATCCTCGTCCAGCAGCCCGGCATCGACGACCTGGAGAGCAGCAAGCGGCTCCTCGGCACGACCGCGAAGATGACCTTCCACCTGCTCGACGCTACGGCCGATTGCAGCTCCGGCCGCGGCCCGGCGGGCGTGAACTGCCTGCCCGGCTCGGACCGCGCCGACGCGATGCGCATCTATCCCGTGCGCCAGCGCGTCGAGGTGGACGGCGCGAGCCTGACCGACGCGCGCGCCGGCACCAACCCGCAGACCGGCGAGTGGGTGGTGAACTTCACCTTCGACTCGGTCGGCACGCGGCGCTTCGCCGACATCACCCGCGCCAACGTGGGGCAGCCCTTCGCGATCGTGCTGGACGGCAAGGTCATCACCGCGCCGTCGATCCGCGAGCCGATCACCGGCGGTCGCGGCCAGATCAGCGGCAGCTTCAGCGCCGCGAGCGCCAGCGAGCTCGCCGTGCTGCTGCGCGCGGGCGCGCTGCCGGCGCCGCTGACGATCGTCGAGGAGCGCACGGTCGGGCCGGACCTCGGCGCGGACGCGATCCGCGCGGGCTTCATCTCGATCCTGGTCGGCGCGGCGCTCGTCCTCGTCTTCATCGTCTGGACCTACGGGCTCTTCGGTGCCTTCGCCTGCGTCGGCCTGTTCGCGAACCTCGCCCTGACGCTCGCGATCCTCAACCTGCTCGAGGCGACGCTGACCCTGCCGGGCATGGCGGGCGTCCTGCTTACGCTCGGCCTCTCGGTGGACGCGAACATCCTGATCAACGAGCGCATCCGCGAGGAGACCAAGCTCGGCAAGACCCCGTTCGCGGCCATGGAATCGGGCTTCAAGCGCGCCTTCTCGACGATCGTGGACTCGAACCTGACCACGCTGATCAAGATGATGCTGCTCTACGCATTCGGCTCCGGCCCGGTGAAGGGCTTCGCCGTCACCATCACCTTCGGCATCATCACGTCGATGTTCACGGCGACGATCGTCGTCCGCCTGCTGATGGTGACGTGGCTGCGCTGGCGCCGCCGCACAGCCCTTCCCGCCTGACGGAGCGCCACCGGATGCAACTCTTCCCCAGGCTCCGCCTCGTTCCCGACGGGACGCAGATCCAGTTCATGAAGGGCCGCCATGTCGGCCTCGTCTTCTCGGCGCTGCTCTCGATCCTGTCGGTCATCCTCTACTTCGCGCCCGGGCTCAACTACGGCATCGACTTCAAGGGCGGCATCGTGATCGAGGCGCGCGGTCCCGAGCCGGTCGACTTCGGCGCGCTTCGCCCCGCGATGTCCGCCCTCAACCTCGGCCAGGTCGGCCTGCAGCAGTTCGGCAGCCCGCAGGACGTGCTGATCCGACTCGAGCGCCAGCGCGCCGACGTGGCCGAACGCTGCCGGGCCAAGCGTCCGCCCGCGAACGACCAGGAACGTGCCGCGCGCCAGCGCGCCGTGACCGAGGAAGAGGCGCAGCAATGCGCCGTCGAGGAGGTGCGCGCCGGGCTCGAGAAGTTCCGCGCCGGCATGCAGGTCCGCAGGGTCGAGGCGGTGGGCGGGTCGGTCAGCCGCGAGCTCTTCGTCAACGGCATGCTCGCGCTCGGCTTCTCGCTGCTCGCGATGCTCGCCTACATCTGGTTCCGCTTCGAGTGGCAGTTCGGCGTCGGCGCGGTGATCACCCTCGTCCTGGACGTGACGAAGGTCATCGGCTTCTACGTGCTGACGGGGTTCCAGTTCAACCTTACCGCGATCGCCGCGGTCCTCACGATCATGGGCTACTCGATCAACGACAAGGTCGTCGTGTACGACCGCATGCGCGAGAACCTGCGCAAGTTCAAGACGATGCCGCTGCGCCAGCTCATCGACCTGTCGATCAACGAGACGCTCTCGCGCACGATCGGCACCTCGATGGCGACCTTCCTGGCGACGATCCCGCTGGCGCTGTTCGGCGGCGAGGCGCTCGAGGAGTTCGCGATCACGATGCTGTTCGGCATCGTCCTGGCGACCTCGTCGTCGATCTTCATCGCGGCGCCGATCCTGCTCTTCCTGGGCGAGGACAAGCTGCGCCGCGGCCCGGTCGCCGAGGCGCAGGCCGACGCCGCGGCCCCGACGCCCTGATCGGTACGGACGGGGGCACGTCCGCATGCGCGAGGACCGGCCCCAGGCACCTTCGACGATGGCGGCCCGGCCGGCCATCGAAGCCTATGGAAATGGCGGCTTCCGCGTAGCGGGGGCGCGGGTCGAGGGCGGGTTGCTGGTATCGGCACGCGGCGCCTGGCCCTGGTCCGCCTCGAGCCTGGTCGAGGCGACGACCGGCTCTCTCGAGGTCCTCCTCGACGCCGATCCCGCGATCGAATTGCTGGTCCTGGGTTGCGGCCCATCCATGGCCGCCGTGCCCGCTGCCCTGCGCGAAGGACTGCGCGCGCGGGGGATCAGGGTCGAGGGCATGGCGACCGGCGCCGCCTGCCGGACGTTCAACGTGTTGATGGGCGAGAACCGCCGCGTTGCCGCGGCGCTGCTCCCGGCCTGAGCGCCAGGGCGCGCCGGCGACAGGGCAAGAAAAAAGGCGGGGTCCGTGGACCCCGCCTTCGTTGCCTTCGGCTGGACTTGCGTCAGCCGCCGAGGTTCTGCGCGCCCACCATGAAGTAGAGCATGGGGATCGAGAACATCGTGTTGAAGCGGCTCGTGAGCATCGCGATGCGGGCCGCGGCCTTCTTCTCGTCGGCGGAGGCCTCGACGAGGCCAAGCGCCTTCTGCTGGTTCGGCCAGATGATGAACCACACGTTGAAGGCCATGATCAGGCCCAGCCACATCCCGATGCCGATGAGGCGGGTCGCGCCTGCCTTCAGCATGAGCGCGTCGACCAGGTAGCCGTTGGCGAGCGCGAGCAGGAGCCCGGTCACCACGGTGGCGAGGGCCGCCCAGCGGAACCAGAACAGCGCGGTCGGGGCGATGACCTTCGACACGGCGGGCTTCTGCTCGTCGGGGATCTTCGGCATCGACGGGATCTGGACGAAGTTGAAGTACCAGAGCAGGCCGATCCACATCACGCCGGCGAGCACGTGCAGCCAGCGCAGGAAGAACGCGCCCCAGATGTGGGAGGCGTGGATCGAGCCGGTCAGGACGGCAAGCACGGCGGCGAGAATGATGCCGTAAAGCACTGCGCGCTCGAGCTTGTCGAG
>CANMWW010000170.1 GCA_947500965.1 Alphaproteobacteria bacterium | reverse complement strand
CTGTCGTCACGCCGCCTTGAACTTCTCGGCGTATTGCGTGCGGAGTTCGGCGAACCAGGACGGCTCGACCGGGCGGGCCCAGAGCTTGTCGACCGCGTCCTTGGGATAGGCTTCCTGGAAGATCGCGCGCGCCTTCTCGGAGAGCAGCGTGTCGGCACCCTTGGCGACCGGGTTGTAGCCCGAGCCCTCGGCGACCTTGGCGGAGCCTTCGGCCGAGTGGCAGTACTTGAGGAACTCGTAGGCCTGCGCGACGTTCTTCGCCGCCTTTGTCATCGACCAGCCGTCGAGCCAGCTGATGGCGCCTTCCTTCGGGGCCATGAAGGTGACCGGTGCGCCGGTCTTCTTCAGGCTGATCGGCGGGCCGTCCCAGGTCTGGCCGATGACGACGCCGTTCGACATGAAGCCGGACTTCGTGTTGTCGGCCGAATCCCAGAACTGCTTGATCCACGGCTTGCGCGCGATCGCCTCGCGCAGGAGCACGTCGTAGATCCTCTTCATCGTCGCCTCGTCCTTGTAGGCGTCGAGCATCCGGTTGGACGGCAGCTTGCCGTTGGCGTCCATCCAGAGGCCGATGCCGAGCAGGAGCGAGTGCGGGCGACCCTGCACCTTGCCGCGGTACTCGTCGTTCCACAGCGTGCCGTAGGAGAGGTTCGCGTAGGACAGCTTGGTCAGGTCGTTGCGCCAGCTGATCGCCTCGGTGCCCCAGCAATGCGGCACGTGGTAGAGGCGGCCCTTCCAGGTCCAGCTCGTCTGAGACGTCTTGATCATCGACGGCAGCAGCCCGTCGAGGGCGAGCTGCTTCTCGTCGAAGGGCTGCAGGACGTCGATCTCCTCGAACTGCTGCGCGCGATCATGCGTCGGCTGGCAGAGGTCGAAGCCCGCGCCGCGCGTCGCCTGCAGCTTGTTGATCTGCTCCTCGTTCTGCGAGAACGGCGTCATCGTGACCTTGATGCCGGTCTTCTTCTCGAAGTCCGGGATCACGGGATCCGGGAGCTCGTCGTCCCAGTTCAGCAGGCTGAGGGTGCCGGAGCTCGAGAGCGCGTCGCTGACGATCGCGGGGCTGAGCGCCAGCGCGGTGCCGTAGAGGCTGCCCTTGAGCATGAGGCGGCGGCCGAAGCGCCGCGCGGCGAGCGCGGTCTCCTCGGCCGACGTGCGAGTCTTCCTGGTCGACATGGTCACCTTCCCTGGTGCAAGGCGTTATGGCCGCCGGCATTTCCGCGCCGAAGGCCGCGGTTGCAATGCGACGCTAACGCAGCCGATGGCCGGCCTCAACGGGGGCGGTGGCGCCCCGGCGGGCAACCGGGGCCGGATTCCGCCCTTTCGCGCGGCAGGGTGCCTGCCGGCCGTGCGATTTCAGCCGACGGCGCGGACGGCGCAGTCGAGGCCGGAGAGCCTGGTCCGCGGGCCCGCCTTCATGACCTGGCCGGGGAGCTGCCGGCCGAGCATCGCCTCGACCCTGCGGGCCACGGCGCAGAGCGCCTCGAGGTCGATGCCGGTCTCGATGCCCAGCTCGTGCATCAGGTTCACCATGTCCTCGGTGCACACGTTGCCGGTGGCGCCCGGCGCGAAGGGGCAGCCGCCGAGCCCGCCGATGCTGCCCTCGAACTCGGTGATCCCGAGCTCGAGGCCGGCGACGACGTTGACGAGGCCGAGCGCGCGCGTGTTGTGGAAATGCAGCGCGATCGCGAGGTCGGGGCAGGCCTCGCGCACGGCCACGACGGCGGCGCGCACGAGCGGCGGCGTCGCCATGCCCGTCGTGTCGCCGAGCGCGACGTGGCGGATGCCCATCTCGCGCATCTGCCGCGCGATCGCGGCGACCTGGCTCGCCGGCACGTCGCCCTCGAACGGGCAGCCGAACGAGGTCGAGATCGCGCCGTGCACGGCCAGCGCCATCACCTCGCGGAAGCAGTCGAGCGACGCCGCGATCGGGCGGTTCACGTTGGTCGAGTTGTGTGTCTCGGAGGCGGAGACGAAGAGCAGGATGCTGCGCGCGCCGGCCCTGGCCGCGTTCTCCGCGCCGCGCAGGTTCGGCACGAGGGCGACGAACTCCGCGCCGGGGCCCTTGTCGATGCCGGCGAGCACCTCCGCGGCGTCGGCCATCTGCGGCACGGCGCGCGGGCTGACGAAGGACGTCACCTCGAGCTTGCGCACGCCCGCGGCGACGATGGCGTCGATGATCGCGATCTTGTCGTG
The DNA here is from genome assembly GCA_947500965.1 of Alphaproteobacteria bacterium. Taxonomy (GTDB): domain Bacteria; phylum Pseudomonadota; class Alphaproteobacteria; order CACIAM-22H2; family CACIAM-22H2; genus CAIOSQ01. The sequence goes on along the minus strand of CANMWW010000170.1, from coordinate 3,517 downwards.
CGTAGGGATGAAGTCGTGCTCGATCTGGAAGCCGTCGCGTGTGCCGACGTCGCAGATCCGGACTGACCCTGGATAGGCCATGGCGATTCGCGCGAGCCGGGGGCCGGCCCTTGCAGCCGGCCCCCGCGTGCCCGCGTCAGCCGACCGCGCGCAGCTGCGGCCGGTTAATCGACCGGCGCACCGCGGCGCGCGCCTTGTCGCACATCTCGTCGATGTGCTTTTCCTCGGCGACGAATTGCGGCGCCAGGATCAGCGTGTCGTAGGTGATGCGGGCCAGCAGGCCATTGTTGAAGAGGTCCTGCAGCATCTCGTAGCCGCGCACGCCCGGCTTGCCGTCGACCGGCTCGAAGTCGATCGCGCCGAGCAGGCCGATGCCGCGCGTGTCGGTGACGATGCCAAACTCGCGGAAGCTCGCGATCTGCTCGAGGAAGTAGGTCGAGAGCTTCTTCGCGCGCTCGAACAGGCCTTCCTTCTCGTAGATGTCGAGCGCGGCGAGCGAGGCCGCGCAGGCGACCGGGTTCCCCGACCAGGTGTAGCCGTGGAAGAACTCGATGCCCTTGGCCGGCCCGGCCTCCGTCACGGCCTTGTAGACCTTCTCGTTGGCGACGACCGCGCCCATCGGCACCACGCCGTTGGTGATCGCCTTGGCGAGGGTCATGATGTCCGGGTTCACGCCGAAGGCCTGGCAGGCGAAGTTCTCGCCGAGGCGCCCGAAGCCGGTGATGACCTCGTCGTAGATCATCAGGATGCCGTGCTGGTCGCAGATCTGGCGGATGCGCTGCAGGTAGCCCTTCGGCGGCGGCAGGATGCCGATCGAGCACGCGATCGGCTCGATGAAGACCGCCGCGATCGTGTCGCCGCCATAGAGCTCGACATGGCGCTGCAGGTCGTCGGCGAGGTCGGCGCCGGTCTCCGCCTGGCCCATGACGAACTTGTGCTCGGGCGGGCGCGTGTGGCGCATGTGGCTGACGCCGGCGAGCAGCGGGCCGAAGGTCTCGCGGTTGCGGACCATGCCGGAGAGCGAGGTGCCGCCGAAGTTGACGCCGTGATAGGCCTTTTCGCGGCAGACGAAGCGCACGCGCTGCGGCTGGCCCTTCGCGCGGTGGTACTGCAGCGCCATCTTCATCGCGCTGTCGACGGCCTCGGAGCCCGAGTTCGCGAAGAACACGTAGTCGAGGTCGCCGGGCGTCATCGCGGCGATGCGGCGCGCGACCTCGAACTGCAGCGGGTGGCCGAACTGGAAGGGCGGGGAGTAGTCGAGCTCGAGGATCTGCTTGTGGACCGCGTCGGCGATCTCGCGCCGGCCATGGCCCGCCGGGATGCAGTAGAGGCCCGAGCAGCCGTCGATCAGCGTCTCGCCGCGATGGTTGGTGAGGTAGACGCCCTTCGCCTCGGTGAAGAGCCGGGGCTCCTGCTTGAAGTGCTTGTTCGCCGTGAACGGCATCCAGAGTTCTTCGAGCGAGTTCGGCTTGACGGTCATGGCGCTTCCCCTCGGGGCCTGAATGAGGCGCGCGCCGGGAGGGCCCGGCCGCGCGATGCCGGCAGGATAGATCCGCCGCGCGGGACCCGCCAGACCCGACTGGCCGTCAGGTCCAGCCGCCGTCGACCACGTAGTGCTGGGCCGTGCAGGCCGAGGCTTCCTCGGAAGCCAGGAAGACGGTGAAGCGCGCGACCTCGTCCGGGACCAGCTTGCGCTTCAGGCACTGCCTGCGCATCAGCTCGGCCTCGCCCTCCGGCGTCAGCCAGAGCGCGACCTGCCGTTCGGTCATGATCCAGCCCGGCGCGATGGCGTTCACGCGGATCCCGTGCGGCCCGTAGTCGCGGGCCAGCGACCGTGTCAGGCCGAGGACCGCCGACTTCGCCGCCGTGTAGGCCGCCATGCCCCCCTGGCCCGCCATCCAGGAGGTGGAGCCGAAATTGACGATCGAGCCGGCGCCGGCGGCCTTCATGTCGGGCAGGACGGCCTGTGCCGCGAAGAACTGGTGCTTGAGGTTCACCGCGATGCGCTGGTCCCAGTATTCCGGGGTCACGTCCTCGGTCCGGTGGCGCTCGTCGTGCGCAGCGTTGTTGACCAGCACCGCGAAGGCGCCGAGCTCCGCGCGCAGCGCCGCGATCGACGCGCGCAGGGCGCCGGTGTCGGTGATGTCGGCCTCGGCGAAGGCGACCCTCGCGCCGCCGGCGCGGAGTTCCGCGGCGAGCGCCTCGGACTCCGCCCGCTTGAGGTCGACGAAGCCCACGAGGGCGCGCTGGCGGGCGAAGGCGCGCACGATGGCGGCGCCTATGCCCGAGCCGCCGCCCGTGACCAGCACGGCCTTGCCCTCGAGGTCGGGGTAGATGGCGCCCTGCAACGCTTTGGTCATGTGGATCCCGCATGGTGGAAGGATAGGATCGGGGCCTGCAGCCCCAGGGAGGTCCAATGCTCATCGGCGTGCCACGGGAGATCAAGGTCCGCGAGTACAGGGTGGGCCTCACCCCCACGAATGTCCGCGAGGTCGTCGCGCACGGGCACCAGGTCGTCGTCGAGCGCGGCGCCGGCGCCGGCATCGGCATGACCGACGCGCACTACGAGGCGGCGGGCGCGCGCATCGCGGCCGACGCCGCCGCGGTGTTCCGCGAGGCCGAGATGATCGTGAAGGTGAAGGAGCCGCTGGCCGCGGAGCGCGCGATGCTGCGGCGCGGGCAGGTGCTGTTCACCTACCTGCACCTCGCGCCGGACCCGGCGCAGGCGCATGACCTCATGCGCAGCGGCGCGACCTGCATCGCCTACGAGACCGTGACCTCGCCGCATGGCGGGCTGCCTCTGCTCGCGCCGATGTCCGAGGTGGCGGGACGGATGTCGATCCAGGTCGGCGCCTACTTCCTCGAGAAGGCGCATGGCGGCCTCGGCATGCTGCTCGGCGGCGTGCCCGGCGTCGACCCCGCGAAGGTCGTCGTGCTGGGCGGCGGCGTCGTCGGCACGCATGCGATCCACATCGCGCTCGGCATGGGCGCCGACGTCTGGGTCCTCGACCGCAGCGTCGACGTCCTGCGCAGGCTCTGGACGCAGTTCGACCGGCCCCTCAACACGGTGTTCTCGACCCGCGACGCGGTCGAGCAGCATGTCGCCGCCGCGGACCTCGTGGTCGGCGGCGTGCTGATCCCCGGCGCCGCCGCGCCCAAGCTCGTCGGTGCCGACCTCATCCGCCGGATGAAGCCGGGCTCGGTCGTCGTCGACGTCGCCATCGACCAGGGCGGCTGCTTCGAGACCTCGCGCCCGACCACGCATGACGAGCCGACCTACGTCGTCGACGACGTCATCCACTACTGCGTGACGAACATGCCCGGCGGCGTGCCGCGCACCTCCGCGGTCGCGCTCAACAACGCCACGCTGCCCTACGTGCTTGCGCTCGCGGACAAGGGCGCGCGGCGCGCGCTCGCCGAGGACCCGCACCTGCGCAACGGCCTCAACGTCCATGCCGGCCGCATCACGCACGCGGCGGTCGCCGCGGCGCTGGGCGAGGGCTTCGAGGACCCGGCG
>CANMWW010000169.1 GCA_947500965.1 Alphaproteobacteria bacterium | reverse complement strand
CCGCGCGGCCGCCTCGCGCTCGTGCAGGTCGCGCACCATCGCGCGCGCCAGCACCGGCGCCGCGATCGAGCCGAAGGACTGCAGGAAGCGCGCGACGACCAGCTGGTCGATCGTCTGCGCGAAGAGGCACCCGAGCGAGGCGCCCACGTAGAGGACGAGGCCGCCGAGCAGCACGGGGCGTCGCCCGAACCGGTCGGAGAGCGGGCCGTAGAACAGCTGGCCGATCGCACCGCCGAAGAAGGCGAGGCTGAGCGTGAGCTGGACTGCCGCCATGTCGACCCCGAAATGCTCGCGGATCGCGGGCATCGAGGGCAGGTAGGTGTCCGTGGTGAAGGGCCCGACCGTCGTCAGCGCGCCCATCAGGACGATCAGCAGGCGGCTGTCGCGGTGGAGGAACACTCGGTGCGGCCTCTCGTCTTCCATGCCGATCGGGGGATTGTCATCGGCCCGGGGGGATCGCGTCCAGTTCGCGCTTGATCTCCGCGGCCACGGGGGCGCCTGGCGGCAGCACCGCGAGCAGCCTCTCCCAGTGGCCGCGCGCTGCAGGCGCGTCTCCGCGCCGGGCACCGTCGAGGCCGAGGAAGAACAGCGCCTGGACGTCGTCCGGACGCCGGGCGAGTATCCTGCGCAGCGCGTTAAGGAAGGCTTCCGACAGCGCGTCCGCGGGCCCGGTGGGCGCATGCAGCTCCGCCAGCTCTCCCAGCACCTCGAGGTCGTCTGGCGCCAGCGCCGCCGCGCGGGAAGCGGCCTCGCGCGCGGCGTCGATCTCGCCGAGCACGCGTCGCGAGCGCGCGAGGCGTCGCCAGCCCTGCACGTCTCCCGGATCGGCCGCGAGCCTGGCCGCGAGCCCGTCGACCATGCCGCGGATCATCTGGGCCTGCGCGGCGGGCGAAGAGGCGCTGCCCGCCGGGACGGCGGGCATGCCTGGCCGCCCGCGATCGGCGTAGATCCCCAGCGCCAGCATCGGCAGGAGGATGCAGGCGGCGAGGGCGACGAGGGGAATGCGATCCGGTGCGCCGGCTGCCGTCGTCCCGGGCCGCGTCGGCGAAGGCGGGATGTCGCGCGCGGCACCGATCATGCGCCGCGCGATCTCTGCACGGGCGGCCTCGGCCTCCGACGCGCCGACAAGGCCTGCCGCGCGCTCGCGGTCGAGCTCCGCCAGCTGGTCCCTGTAGATCTCGAGGTCGTGCGCGGCACCTGGCGTCGCGGCCGCCGGCCGGACCAGCACGATGCAAAGCAGTGCCACGAGGCCACCGGCCAGGGCCATGGCGATCATCCAGGTCATCCGCCGCCTCCACGTCCGCCTGCATCGCCCTGGCGCAGCAGTTCGCGAAGCGCGGCCTGTTCGCGGGCATCCAGCGGCTTGGCCGCTGGCGGCGCGGCCTGCCTGCGCCGCAGGCGCAGGGCGATGGCCGCGAGCGCGGCGCACAGCACGATCGCCGGCGTCGCCCAGAGCAGCGCGGTATCGGCGCGCAGCGGGGGCGTCAGGCGAACGTAGTCGCCGTACCGCGCGACGACATGGGCGAGCACGCGCGCGTCGTCGTCGCCCGCCAGCAGCCGATCGCGCACCAGGCGGCGCAGGTCGGCGGCGAGCGGGGCGTTGGAATCGTCGATCGACTGGTTCTGGCAGACCTGGCAACGCAGCTCGCGCGAGATCTCCCGCGCACGCGCTTCCAGCGCGGGATCGGCGAGCCGCTCCTGCGGCAGCACCGCGCGGGCAGGGGACGACGCGACGACAAGCATCGCGAGCGCGGCGAAGGCGAGGAGGCCGCGGGCCATCATTCGCGCTCCAGCCGTGCAACCATCGGCACGAGCACGCGGGCCACGGTGTCGTCGAGCAGCGCGCCGACATGGCGGTGCCGGATCGTCCCGTCGCGGCCGACGACGAATGTCTCCGGCACGCCGTAGACGCCCCATTCCATGGCCGCGCGCCCATCGCGGTCCCAGCCGATCGTCTCGAAGGGGTTGCCGAGCTGGGCGAGGAAGCGTGCGGAGTCTGCGGCCGCGTCCTTGTAGCTGATGCCATGCACGGCGATGCGGCCCTCCGCGGCGAGGCGCATGAGCGTCGGGTGCTCGACCTTGCAGGGCGCGCACCAGGAAGCAAAGAAGTTCACGATCGCCACGCGGCCGGGTTGCAGTGCGAAGGCCGGCCTTTGCGCGCCCTCGAGCGGCGGCAGTGCGACGGCGGGCGCGGGCCTGCCGACCAGCGCCGACGGGATGCGCGAGGGGTCGCGGCCAAGGCCGAAGGCGAACCAGGTCGCCACGGCGGCGAAGCAGAGCAGCGGCAGGAGGAAGAGCGCGCGACGCATCGCCCTAGGCCCTGGCCGTGCGCAGGCGTCGGGTGGGGGCACCGACGCGCAGGCGACGATCGGTGAGGCTGACCGCACCTCCGAGCGCCATCAGTCCCGCGCCTGCCCAGATCCAGGCCACCAGCGGGTTGTGCGTGATCCGCACCGCCCACGCGGCGTCGGTCGGCGCCTCGAACAGGAAGCGCGCGTTGGCGCCCTGAGGTCCCGCCTCCGCCGGGTCGGCGATCGTCACATAGAGGTCGCCGAGGATCGACCCATGGATCGCCGCCTCGGTCGTGGTCGATCCCGTGGAGGGGTAGAAGCGCTTCGCCGGCGAGAGCCGCAGCGCGGAGCCTTCGCCCCTGCGCGCCTCGAACAGGCCGCGCCGCGCCGTGTAGTTCGCCCCGCGCGCGAGTTCGGTGCCGCGGAACGTCACCTGCCAGCCGGCGATGGAAACGCTCTCCCCCGGCCGCATGAGGCCGATCGATTCCGACTGCCAGGCCGCCGAGGCGACGACGCCCGCGACGGTCACCGCCATGCCCAGGTGCGCGATCGCCGTGCCCCAGGCCGCGCGTGGCAGGCCGAGCGCGCGGCGCAGCGTGCCCGCGCGCGCGGCGAACTCGCCGATCGTCGCGGCGGCGAGCATCGCGGCGAGGGCCGCGCCGACATAGGCGAGGGCCGGCGCAGGCGGCGCGGCGAGTGCGCAGGCGATGGCGGCGAGCGCGCCCGCGGCGGCGGGCAGCGCGACGCGGCGCAGCGCCGCGCGCGCGTCGGCGCGCTTCCAGGCGAGGAAGGGCCCGACGGCCATGGCCGCGACCAGCGGGATCATCAGCGGCACGAAGGTCGCGTTGAAGAAGGGAGCTCCGACCGAGACCTTCGCGCCGCCTAGCCCCTCGAGGAACAGGGGGTAGAGCGTGCCCACGAAGACCGTCGCGCAGGCCGTCGACAGCAGCAGGTTGTTGAGCACCAGCCCGCCCTCGCGGCTCATCGGCGCGAACGCGCCTCCCGGCTTCAGCGTCGGCGCGCGCCAGGCGTAGAGCGCGAGCGAGCCGCCGATGGCGACCGCGAGGATCGCGAGGATGAATGCGCCGCGCGCCGGGTCGCTGGCGAAGGAATGGACCGAGGTGAGCACGCCCGAGCGCACGAGGAACGTGCCGATCAGCGACAGGCCGAAGGCGAGGATGGCGAGGAGGATGGTCCAGCTCTTCAGCGCGTCGCGCTTCTCGGCGACGATCGCGGAGTGCAGCAACGCGGCGCCGACGAGCCAGGGCATGAAGCTCGCGTTCTCGACCGGGTCCCAGTACCACCACCCGCCCCAGCCGAGCTCGTAGTAGGCCCACCACGAGCCGAGCGCGATGCCCAGCGTCAGCGAGGCCCAGGCCGCGAGCGCCCAGGGCCGCACCCAGCGCGCCCAGGCGGCGTCGACGCGGCCCTCGACCAGCGCCGCTACCGCGAAGGAGAACACGATCGATAGTCCGACATAGCCCAGATAGAGGAAGGGCGGGTGGAAGGCGAGGCCCGGGTCCTGGAGGATCGGGTTGAGGTCGCGGCCCTCCGCCGGCACCGGGTCGAGTCGCTCGAACGGGTTCGAGGTGAAGGCCATGAAGGCGAGGAAGGCGGCGGCGATCATCGCCTGCACCGCGAGCGCGCGCGCCGCGAGCGGCGGCGGGAGGTTGCGCCCGAAGGCGGCGACCGCCGCGCCGAACAGCGCGAGGATCAGCACCCAGAGCAGCAGCGAGCCCTCGTGGTTTCCCCACACGCCGGTCACCTTGTAGAGCATCGGCTTCGCGGTGTGCGAGTTCTGGAAGACGTTGGCGACCGAGAAGTCCGAGACGACGTAGCACCAGGTCAGCAGCGCGAAGGCGAGCGCGACGAGCGCGAACTGCGCCAGCGCCGCCGGGCGCGCGAAGGCCATCAGCCGCGCGTCGCCGCGCTGCGCGCCGACCAGCGGCAGCACGGACTGCAGGCATGCCGCGGCGAGGGCGAGCAGCAGGGCGACATGGCCGATCTCGGCTGGCATCGTCAGTCCTTCCCCTTGCCAGGTGGCGCCGCACCGGGCTTCCAGTGGCCCGCGCGCTTGAGCGCCTCGGCCGCCTCGGGCGGCATGTAGGTCTCGTCGTGCCGCGCCAGAACCTCGCTTGCGCGGAACGTCCCGTCCGCGCCGAGGCGGCCATTGGCGACCACGCCCTGGCCCTCGCGGAACAGGTCGGGCAGCACGCCGGAGAACGAGACCTCGACGGCATGCGCCAGGTCGGTGACGCGGAAGCGTATCTCCGTCGTGCCCGGCACGCGCTGCACCGAGCCGGCCTCGACCAGCCCGCCGATGCGCAGCATGCGCTCGCGCGGCACCTTGCCCGCCGCGATGTCGGAGGGTGCGTGGAAGAAGACGAGATGGTCCTGGAAGGCCGCGAGCGTCAGCGCGGCCGCGGTCCCGAGGCCGAGCATGCAGAGCAGCAGCACCTGGAGCCGTCGGCGCTTGCGCGTCATCGCGACGTCCCGGCCGCGCGGCGCGCCTCGTCCTCGCGCTCCTCGGCGGCGAGGGCGGCGGCGGCGCGCGCGCGCGCGCGCCAGCTCGACACCGTGAAGGCGACCAGCGTCGCGAGCGTCAGGCCCCAGGCGGGCCAGACGAAGGCGGCATGGCCGCCCATGGCGAGGAACTCGCTCATCGGCGCATCGCCGGCGTGGCGGTGCCGGCCTCCGCGAGCATGCGCCGCGCGGCGAGGCGCCGCTCGGCCAGCGCGGCCTCGATCCGCCACAGCAGCACCGTGGCGAACCACGCCATGAAGGCGAGGGCCATGACGAGCAGCGGCAGCAGCATCGAGGGATGCAGCGCCGGGGCGTCGAGGCGCGAGACCGAGGCTGGCTGGTGCAGCGTGTTCCACCAGTCGACCGAGAACTTGATGACCGGCAGGTTGATCGCGCCGACCAGCGCGAGGATCGACGCCGCGCGCGTGCCGCGCGCCTCGTCCTCGAAGGCGTTGGCGAGCGCGATGTAGCCGAGATAGAGCAGGAAGAGCAGCAGAACCGAGGTCAGCCGCGCGTCCCACACCCACCACGTGCCCCACATCGGCTTGCCCCAGAGCGAGCCGGTGACGAGGCACAGCGCGGTGAAGGCCGCGCCGAGCGGCGCCATCGCGCGCGCCGCCACCTCGGCCAGCGGGTGGCGCCAGACCAGCCCCACGGCCGAGGCGATGGCGAGGTTCGCGTAGGCGAACATCGCCATCCATGCCGCCGGCACGTGGACATACATGATCCGCACGGTCTCGCCTTGCTGGTAGTCGCGTGGCGAACCCGCCAGCGACAGCCAGGTGCCGGTCGCCAGCAGCAGCACGGCCGTGGCTCCTGTCCATGGCAGCAGGGCAGCGGACAGCCTGCGGAAGCGGAGGGGATTTGCGAGGCGCTGCATGGGATGGCGGAGACTTAGCCCGGCTT
>CANMWW010000168.1 GCA_947500965.1 Alphaproteobacteria bacterium | reverse complement strand
GTCGAGATCGGGGCCAAGCGGCATGCCTCCCCCGGCAGCCTGACCCTCGGGGAGCGGCTGCTCGACCCGCTGCTCGAGCGGCTCGTGCGCGCCAAGGTCCGCCAGCGCTTCGGCGGCCGGGTGAAGGCGCTGGTCTCCGGCGGCGCGCCGCTGAACCACGAGATCGGGCTCTACTTCACCGCGCTCGGCCTGATGCTGTGCCAGGGCTACGGCCAGACCGAGGCCGGCCCGGTGATCAGCGCGAACCCGCCGGGCCGCGTGAAGCTCGACACGGTCGGCCCGCCCTTCAAGGACGTGGAACTGCGCATAGCCGAGGACGGCGAGATCCTGGTGCGCGGCGAGCTCGTCATGAAGGGCTACTGGCGCGATCCCGAGGCGACGGCGGCGGCGATCCGCGACGGCTGGCTGCATACCGGCGACATCGGCGAGCTCGACGCCGACGGCTACCTGCGCATCACCGACCGCAAGAAGGACTTCATCAAGACGTCGGGCGGCGACATGGTCGCGCCGGCGCGCATCGAGGGCATGCTGGCGCTGCAGCCGGAGATCGCGCAGGCGATGGTGCATGGCGACCGGCGCCCCTACCTCGTCGGGCTGGTCGTGCCGCGCGAGGAGGCCGCGCGCGAGGCAGGCGACGACGCGGCGCTGCGCGCGCGCGTCGAGGCCGCGGTGGCGCGCGTCAACGCGCAGCTCCCGCCGGAGCAGCGGCTGCGGAAGTTCGCGGTGCTCGCCGAGGGCTTCACGGTCGCCAACGGGCTGATGACGCCGACCATGAAGATCAAGCGCCACGCCATCCGCGCCGCCCACGCCGCCACGATCGACGCGCTCTACGGATGAGCGGTCGGCGCGCCGGCGCTTGACCGCGGCGCGCGGCGATGCGAGCGTGCATGCCGTGATCGACCGCATCGCCATCGCGACCGTTTCCGTCGTCGCCGCGCACGCCACCTGGCGCCGCTGGTGGTGGTGACCCCGTCACCGATCGCACCTTTTCCTTTTCCCATTTCCTGAATCCGCCCGACTTCCGCCGCACCCGCGGCGCGAGGCGGCCTCGTCGACGCGGACGGCGCGCCATGCGCCCGGCCGCAAATGGAGCGCGCCACCATGCAGAGCAGCTTCGTCACCCGCGACGGCATCGCCATCGATGCCACGCGGCGCCCCCTCGACGCCGCGACCGCCCTCGACGGCCTCGCCGAGCGCCTCGATTCCACGCGCGGCGGGCTCTTCTCCTCCGGCGTCGACTACCCGGGCCGCTACTCGCGCTGGGCGTTCGGCTTCGCCGAACCGCCGGTGGAGATCGTCGGCCATGAGCGCCGGCTCGCCCTGCGCGCGCTGAACGCGCGCGGCGAGGCGCTGGTCGCGCTGCTCGCCCCGGTGCTCGCCGCGGCCCCCGACACCGTCCAGGTGTCGCGCGGCCCGCGCGAGGCGGTCTTCGAGGTCGCCGCTGGCACCGGCGGCTTCTCGGAGGAGGAGCGCAGCCGCCAGCCCTCGCTGGTGACTCCGCTGCGCCACCTCGTGCGCGGCTTCGCCGGGATCCAGGACCGCTTCCTCGGCCTCTACGGCGCCTTCGGCTACGACCTGCTCTTCCGCTTCGAGCCGATGGCGCTGCGTCACGCGCGCGGCGACGGCGCAAAGGACATCCACCTCTTCCTGCCGGACTCGCTGGTCGTCGTCGACCGGCGCAAGGAGGAGGCCTTCTCGGTCGACTACGAGTTCACCCGCGGCGAGACCACGACCTATGGCCGCGCGCGCGCTGCCTTCGCCCCGCTCGCCCCCGCGCGGCGCGCACCGCCCGCCGCGCCGGCGATCGACAGCGACCTCGCCGACGCCGAATACGCGGCGATGGTCGACCGCGCGCGCGAGCGCATCCGCGTCGGCGACATCTTCGAGGTGGTGCTGAGCCGCACCTTCCGCGCGCGCCACGAGGGCGCGCCATCGCAGCTGTTCGAGCGAATGACGCGCATCAACCCCAGCCCCTACGAGTTCCTGATCCAGCTGGGCGACGAGCAGCTCGTCGGCACGAGCCCCGAGATGTTCGTGCGCGTCGAGGACCGGCGCGTCGAATCCTGCCCGATCTCGGGCACCGCGCGGCGCGGCAGCGACGCGATGGAGGACGCCGAGCGGCTCAAGGCCCTCATCAATTCCGAGAAGGACGAGGTCGAGCTGACGATGTGCACCGACGTCGACCGCAACGACAAGGCGCGCGTGTGCGAGCCGGGCTCGGTGCGGCTGCTCGCGCGGCGCCAGATCGAGACCTACGCCGGCCTCTTCCACACGGTCGACCATGTCGAGGGCAGGCTGCGCGAGGGCTTCGACGGGATCGACGCGTTCCTGTCGCACATGTGGGCGGTGACGCTCACCGGCGCGCCCAAGCGCATGGCCGCCTCGATCGTCGAGGCGGAGGAGACCTCCGCGCGCGGCTGGTACGGCGGCGCGGTGGGGGCGTTCCTGTTCAACGGCGACGTCAACACGGGGATCACGATCCGCACCATCCACCTGCGCGACGGCGTCGCGCGGTACCGCGTCGGCGCCACCATCGTCTGGGATTCGACGGGGCCCGAGGAGGAGCGCGAGACCCGGCTGAAGTCGACGACGCTGTTCCGCGCCCTGTCGCCGGATCCCGCGCCGGCGACGGCCGCGGCGCGCGCGCTGCCCGGCAAGGGGCGCCGCGTGCTGCTCGTCGACAACGAGGATTCCTTCGTCCACACCCTCGCCGACTATTTCCGCCAGACCGGCGCCGAGGTGCGCACCTATCGCCATGGCCAGCCGGCCGACGCGATCGCGGCGCTCGCGCCCGACCTCGTCGTTCACTCGCCCGGCCCCGCGCGGCCCGCCGATTTCGGCGTTCCCGCGCTGGTGCGCGCCCTCGCGGAGCGCGACATCCCGCAATTCGGCGTCTGCCTCGGGCTGCAGGGCATGGTCGAGGCCTTCGGCGGCTCGCTCGACGTGCTCGCGCAGCCCCGCCACGGCAAGGCATGGACGATCGCGCATGACGGCCAGGGCATCTTCGCCGGACTGCCGCTGCCGCTCGCCGTCGGCGCCTATCACTCGCTCACCGCGCGCATGTCGGACTTCCCGCATGGCGAGCTGGTCGTCACGGCGATGAACGAGACCGGGCTCGTGATGGGCATCCGGCATCGCCGCCTGCCCATCGCGGCGGTGCAGTTCCATCCAGAGTCCATACTCAGCGCCTCCGGCGGCCACGGCCTCGCGCTCGTCGCGAACGCCGTGTCCTGCCTGCCGGCCGGGCGCGCGCGCACGGCGGCCTGAGAACGGGCCCGATTCACCACACCGCCGGCATGGTCTCGCAGCCCCTCGCCGCGGCGGGCGGCGCATTGTGGGCGGCGGGGCGCGCGCGCTAGCCTGCCGCCATGCCGCCCGATGGAACGCGCCCCGACCCGACGATCACCCTCGACGACAAGTACGCGCGGGAGACCGGCCGCGTCTTCGTGACCGCGACGCAGGCGCTGGTCCGGCTGCCGATGATGCAGCGCCAGCGCGACCTCGCGAACGGGCTGAACACCGCCGGCTTCGTGACCGGGTATCGCGGCTCGCCGGTCGGCGGCGTCGACCAGGCGATGTGGAAGGCGCGCGGCTTCCTGAAGGCCAGCCACGTGCATTTCCAGCCGGGCGTGAACGAGGACCTCGCCGCGACGGCCGTCTGGGGCACGCAGCAGGTCAACATGTTCGAGGGCGCGCGCTACGACGGCGTCTTCTCGATGTGGTACGGCAAGGGACCGGGCGTCGACCGCTCCGGCGACGTGTTCCGCCACGGCAACCTCGCCGGCACCTCGCCGAATGGCGGCGTGCTGCTGCTGGCGGGCGACGACCACGCGGCCAAGTCCTCGACCGTCCCGCACCAGAGCGAGCACGTCTTCATGGGGACGATGATCCCCATGCTGAACCCCGCGGGGGTGCAGGACTTCCTCGACCTCGGCCTGCATGGCTGGGCCATGAGCCGCTTCAGCGGCTGCTGGGTCGGGTTCAAGTGCGTCGGCGAGACGACCGAGTCCTCGGCATCGGTGCATGTCGACCCGCATCGCGTGCGCATCGTCCTGCCCGAGGACTTCGACATGCCGCCGGGCGGGCTGCACATACGCTGGCCCGACGACTGGAACGAGCAGGAGTTCCGCCTGCAGCGGCACAAGTCGCGCGCGGTGCTCGCCTATGCGCGCGCCAACCGCCTCGACCGCGTCGTGCTCGACGCGCCGGCCGCGCGCTTCGGCATCGCGACGACCGGCAAGTCCTACCTCGACACGCGCCAGGCGCTGGAGATGCTCGGCATCGACGACGCGCTGGCGCGGGCGCTCGGCATCCGCCTCTACCGCATCGCCCTGCCCTGGCCGCTCGAGCCGGAGGGCGCGCGCGAATTCGCCGCCGGCCTCGAGGAAGTGCTCGTCGTCGAGGAGAAGCGCTCCGTCATCGAGCACCAGCTGAAGGACCACCTCTTCAACTGGCCCGCCGACCGGCGCCCGCGGATCTTCGGCAAGCTCGACGAGCAGGGCCGCGAGCTGCTCTGCGCCGCGGACGAGCTGTCGCCCGCGCAGGTGGCCGTCGCGCTCGCCGCGCGGCTCGCGCGCCTCGGCCTTCCCGCGCACGTCCAGGCGCGCGCGGCGCGCATCGAGGAGACGCTGCGCGCGCGCGGCGCCGGGGCGCATGCCTTCCGGCGCACGCCCTTCTTCTGCTCGGGCTGCCCGCACAACACATCGACGCGCATCCCGGAGGGCAGCCGCGCCTCGGCCGGCATCGGCTGCCACTTCATGACCGTGTGGATGGACCGCGGCGCCGCGACCTTCACGCACATGGGCGGCGAGGGCTGCAACTGGATCGGCCAGGCGCCCTTCACCGAGACGCGGCACATCTTCGCGAACATCGGCGACGGCACGTATTTCCATTCCGGCCTGCTGGCGATCCGCGCCGCCGTCGCCGCGAAGGTGAACATCACCTACAAGATCCTGTTCAACGACGCGGTCGCCATGACCGGCGGCCAGCCGGTGGACGGGCCGCTCTCCGTGCCGATGATCGCCGCGCAGGTACTGGCCGAGGGCGTGCGGCGCGTCGTCGTCACCACGGACGATCCCGGCAAGTACCCGCACGACGCGGGCTTCCCGCCAGGCGTCGAGATCAGGCATCGCGACGAGCTCGACCGCGTGCAGCGCGAGCTGCGCGAGGAGCAGGGCGTGACCGTGCTGGTCCACGACCAGACCTGCGCCGCGGAGAAGCGCCGGCGGCGCAAGCGCGGCGCCTTCCCCGACCCCGACCGCCGGATCTTCATCAACGAGCGCGTCTGCGAGGGCTGCGGCGACTGCGGCAAGGCCTCGAACTGCCTGTCGCTCGTGCCGCTGGAAACGGAGTTCGGGCGCAAGCGCGCGATCGACCAGTCGTCCTGCAACAAGGATTTCTCCTGCATCAAGGGCTTCTGCCCCTCCTTCGTCACCGTCCACGGCGCCAGGCCGCGCCGCGCGCGCGCCGGCAACGAGGCGGACGCGCTGCTGGCGGCGCTGCCCGAGCCCGCCGCGCTGCCCGGCCTCGCGCGCCCGTGGAACATCCTGGTCACCGGCGTCGGCGGCACGGGCGTGGTCACGATCGGCGCGCTGCTGGGCATGGCCGCGCATCTCGAGGGCAAGGGCGTCACGGTCCTCGACCAGACGGGCCTCGCGCAGAAGGGCGGCGCGGTGCTGAGCCACGTGCGCATCGCCGCCGCGCCGGAGGCGATCCACGCCTCGCGCATCCCCGCGGGCGAGGGCGACC
>CANMWW010000167.1 GCA_947500965.1 Alphaproteobacteria bacterium | reverse complement strand
TGCGCAGCCTGCGGCCCGCGAGGTAGCGCCGCAGGTTGTCCGCGAAGATGTCGAGCCCGCGCTCGACGTAGTTCGCGCCGTCGTCGACGCCGGCATGCGGGCTCACGACCAGGTTCGGCACGCTCCAGAGCGGCGAATCCTTGGGCAGGGGCTCCGGGTCGAAGACGTCGAGCACCGCGCCGGCGAGCGTGCCCGCGCGCAGGCGCTCGACCATCGCGTCGTAGTCCATGACCTTCGCGCGGCCCAGGTTCACGATGCCGCAGCGCTCGGGGAGCAGCGCGATCATCCTTCGGTCGACGAGCCCCGCGGTGCCCGGCGAGATCGGCAGGGTGACGACGAGGAAGTCGGCAAGCGGCATGACCTTCGCCATGTCCTTCGTGCGCACGACGCGATCGAAGCCCGCGACCTTGCGCCCGCTGGTGTTGATGCCGATCGTGCGCATGCCGTGGCGCTTGGCCTGGCGCGCGACCGCCTGGCCGAGCGCGCCGGCGCCCGCGATCACCGCGGTCTTGCCCTCGATCGGCGTGGTGAAGACCGGCTCCCAGGCGCGCCGCGCCTGCGAGCCCACGAAGCGCTGCAGCGCATGGTTCAGCATCATCATGCAGGCGAGGCCGAACTCGCCGCCCTTGGGCGCGTGGAGGCCCGAGGCGTTGGTGAGCATGAAGCTGCGGTCGAGCCTCGGGGCGAGCTTCTCCACGCCCGCGTTGATCGACTGGATCCAGCGCAGCCTGGGCGCGTCCGTGCGCAGCGTCGCGGCGTCGAAGCCGACGCCGAGCACGATCTCGGCCGCGGCGAGCGCCTTGCGGTCGGGCCCGAAGACGACGCGCACGCCGGCGAAGGCGTCGGGGTGGCGGCGCGCGGCGGCGCGCAGCCGCGCCGGCGTGATCGCATGCGCCGGGCCCGGATCCGCGACATCGGCGACGTAGACGATCGGACGCTGCTTTGCCTTGGCCATGGTCGCTCTTCCCCCGCGATGGAAACCCGTGGCGCAGTCTAGGCGAGCCCTGCCGGTTTTGCCGAGGCTCGCGATAAGGGGAGGAGGGCAACGACTGGCTCCTCCCCCGGCCGCGCATCGCGCGGCTGGGGGAGGTGGCGCGCGCCGAGAGGCGCGCGACGGAGGGGGCAGGCGCCCGCTGCCGCGCGCGGACGGGAGGGGAGGCAGCGGGCGGGCGGGCGGTCTAGACTGCGCGGCATGACCGGCATGCCCCTCACGCGGCCGCGCATCGGCGACCTCGAGCCCGGCGCGCGCAACGCGATCTCCGACGTCCCCGGCGTGGTGGTCGGCCACGCGACGCTCGCGCATGGCGAGGTGCAGACCGGTGCCACCGCCATCCGCTTCCACGCCGGCGACCATTTCCGCGACAGGCTCGCCGCCGCCAGCGTCGTCTTCAACGGCTTCGGCAAGTCGGTCGGCCTGGTGCAGGTCGACGAGCTGGGCCAGCTCGAGACGCCGGTCGTCCTGACCAACACGCTGTCGGTGGGCACCGCCGCGACCGCGCTCGCGCGCCGCGCCGTGGCCGAGAACCCGGGGATCGGCCGCCGCACCTCGACGGTCAACCCGGTCGTGTTCGAGTGCAACGACGGCTTCCTCAACGACATCCAGGGCTTCCACGTGACCGAGGCCGACGTCCTTGCCGCGCTCGATTCCTGCACGCCCGGCTTCGCGCGCGGCGCGGTCGGCGCGGGGCGCGGCATGAGCGCCTATGGCTTCAAGGGCGGGATCGGCACGGCCTCTCGCGTGGTCGCGCTCGACGGCGCGCGCTTCCATCTCGGCGCGCTCGTGCTCGCCAATTTCGGCCGCATGCCCGACCTGCTGGTCGACGGACGGAAGGTCGGGCGCGAGCGCGCGTCGGCATCCGGTGCGACGCCGGAGCGCGGCTCGGTCATCGTCGTGCTCGCGACCGACGTGCCGCTCGAGCATCGCCAGCTGCGTCGCGTCGCCACGCGCGCGGTGGTGGGGCTGGTGCGCACCGGCTCGTTCCTCGGCCATGGCAGCGGCGACATCGCGCTCGCCGTGTCGACGGCCGAGCCGATCCGGCATGCCGAGCGCGCCGACATCGTCGCGCGCCGCACGCTCAACGAGCAGCGCATCGACGCGCTCTTCCGCGCCGCGGCCGAATCGACCGAGGATGCGGTGATCGATGCGCTGTTCTCGGCCGAGGACGTCGTCGGGCGCGACGGGAATGCACGCACGGCGCTCGCCTGAGCCGCGCCACCACGGAAGGAAGACGCCATGGATCTGCAGCTCGCGGGCAAGGTCGCCCTCGTCACCGGCGCGAGCGTCGGGCTCGGCCGCGCGATCGCCACGCTGCTCGCCGAGGAGGGTTGCCGCCTGGCCATCGTCGCGCGGCGCACCGCGCTGCTAGAGGAACTCGCCGGCGAACTCGCCGCCGCGGGGCGCGAGCGCCCGCTGGTGGTGACGGAGGACGTGACCTCGCCCGGCGCCGCCGCGCGCATCCGCGCGCAGGTCGAGGCGCGCTTCGGCCATCTCGACATCCTCGTCAACAACGCAGGCGGGTCGCGTCCGCTGCGCGGCCTCGGGACGGAGGAGGAATGGGCGGAGGCGATGGCGCTCAACTTCGACGCGGCGCGCCGCATCACCCATGCATTCGTCGAGGGCATGCGCGCGCGCGGGTTCGGGCGCATCGTCAACGTCACGGGCTCCGACGAGCCGCTTATCGTCAACGCGGCGATGCCGCCCAACGGCGCGATGCATATCTGGGCCAAGGCGCTCTCGCGCCTGGTTGCGCGCGACGGCGTGACGGTGAACTCCATCCCGCCAGGGCGCATCCATTCCGAGCAGATCGACCAGCGCATCCTGCCGACCCGCGAGGCGCAGGAGGCCTGGGCCTCCGCGCATTGCCCCGCGGGCTATGTCGGCGAGCCGGAGGACCTGGCCGTGCTCGTCGCCTTCCTCTGCTCGCCGCGCGCGCGCTACATCACCGGCCAGGTCATCCACGTGGATGGCGGCGTGCGCCACGCCTCCCACTGAGCGGGCCGGGCGCGGGGACGGGGAGCGGGCATGCGACGGGACGAGGCGGATTTCGCGGTGGTCGGCGGTGGCCTCGTCGGCACGGCCGTGGCCTGGGGGCTCGCGCGGCTCGGCCGGCGCGTGCTCGTGCTCGACGAGGGCGATGTCGCGCATCGCGCCTCGCGCGGCAACTTCGCGCTGGTCTGGGTCCAGTCCAAGGGCATGGGCATGCCGCGCTACGCGACATGGACGCGGCTCTCCTCGGATTCCTGGGCGGGCTTCGCGGCCGAGCTCGCGCGCGAGACCGGCGTCGACGTGCGCTTCGAGCGGCCGGGCGGCTTCAGCCTCGCGCTGGGAGAGGCGGAGCTGGAGAAGCGCGTGGCGCAGATCCGCCGCCTCCACAACCAGCCGGAGATGGTCGTCGACAACGGCTTCGAGGTGGTCGACCGCGCGCGGCTCGACGCGATGCTCCCGGGCCTGGGCCCCGAGGTCGCGGGCGGCGTCTACTGCCCCTTCGACGGCCACGCCAATTCGCTCAAGCTGCTGCGCGCGCTGAACGAGGGGCTGCGGATCGCGGGCGCGACCTGCCTGTCCTCCTGCACGGTGGACGCGATCGCGCCGGTCGCGGGCGGCTTCCGCATCGACCATCGCGGCGGCGTCGCCATGGCCGGGCGCGTCGTGCTCGCGGCGGGCATCGGCAACGCGCGGCTCGCGCCGATGGTGGGCTTGCGCGCCGAGGTGCGTCCGCAGCGCGGCCAGGTGCTGGTGACGGAGCGGCTCCAGCCCTTCCTGCGCCATCCCGTCGTCACCGTGCGCCAGACCGACGAGGGCTCGGTGATGCTCGGCGATTCGCAGGAGGAGGCCGGCCTGGACGAGACGGTCGGCACGCCCGTGATCGCCACCATCGCCGAGCGCGCCACGCGCATGTTCCCGCTGCTCGGCCGCGCCAATGTCGTGCGCAGCTGGGCGGCGCTGCGCGTGATGACGAAGGACGGCTTCCCGATCTACGAGCGCTCGGCGGCCCATCCCGGCGCCTTCCTCGTCACCTGCCACAGCGGCGTGACGCTCGCGGCGGCGCATGCGCTGCATCTCGCGCCGATGCTCGACGCGGGCGCCCTTCCCGCCGATTTCGCGCCCTTCGGCGCGCGGAGGTTCGATGTTCCGGCGACTGCCTGAGGCCCTTTCCGCCGCGCGCGTCGTGCGCCTCGTCGTCGACGGCGAGGCGGTCGAGGCGCGCGAGGGCGACAGCCTGGCTGCCGCGCTGCTCGCCGCGGGGCGCGTCGCCTGCCGCACCACGCCCGTCGGCGGCGCGCCGCGCGCGCCCTACTGCATGATGGGCGTGTGCTTCGAGTGCCTCGTGTCGGTCGACGGCATGGGCAGCCGCCAGGCCTGCCTCGTCGAGGTGCGCGAGGGCATGCGCGTCGAGACGCAGCGCGGCGCGCGGGAGCTCGGGCGATGAGCGCGGCGGCGGAGGAGGCCTGCGACGTCGCCGTCGTCGGCGCCGGGCCCGCGGGGCTCGCGGCCGCGGCGACCGCCGCGCGCGCTGGCCTCGCCACGGTGTTGCTCGACGAGCAGGCGACGCCCGGCGGGCAGATCCATCGCGCGGTGACGCGCTCGCCCATGGCCGCGCGCCGCGCCGCGCTCGGCGAGGACTACTGGAAGGGCGAGCGCCTCGTCGCGGATTGCATCGCCTCGGGCGCGCGCGTCGAGCATGGCGCCAGCGCCTGGAGCGTCTCGCGCGAGGGCGAGGTGGCCTGGTCGCGCGGCGGCGCGGCGCACCTGCTGCGCGCGCGCCATGTCGTGGTCGCGACCGGCGCGCTCGAGCGGCCCTTCCCGATCCCCGGCTGGACGCTGCCCGGCGCGATGACCGCCGGCGCGGCGCAGACGCTGCTCAAGTCCAGCGGCATGGTGGGCGAGGGTCGCGTCGTGCTCGCGGGCACCGGCCCGCTGCTCTGGCTGCTCGCCGCGCAGTATCTCGAGGCCGGCGGCGCGATCGCCGCCATCCTCGACACCACGCCGCGCGCCAACTGGCGCCGCGCGCTGCCCCACGCGCCGTCCTTCCTCGCCTCGCGCTACTTCGCCAAGGGACTCGGCCTCGTCGCGAAGGTGCGGCGGCGCGTGCGCGTGGTCGGCGGCGTGACCTGGCTCGCCGCGGAGGGCGAGGAGCGCGTCGCGCGCGTCGCCTGGCGGCGCGGCGCCGGCGCGATCGAGCGCATGGACGCCGACCTGCTGCTGCTGCACCAGGGCGTGGCGCCGAACATCAACCTCGCCGCCGCCGCCGGCTGCCGGCACGCCTGGGACGAGCGCCAGCTCTGCTTCCGGCCCGAACTCGACGAATGGCTCGTCTCCAGCGTCGAGCGCGTCTCGATCGCCGGCGACGGCGCGGGCATCGGCGGCGCCGACGCCGCCGCGCCGCGTGGGCGGCTCGCGGCGCTGGGCGCGATGCTGCGGCTGGGCGCGGGCGATCCCGGCGCCATCGCCGCCGCGGCGTCCGAGGCGCGCAACGACATCCACCAGGCCGAGCGCGGGCGCGCCTTCCTCGACCTGCTCTTCCGCCCGGCGCGCCAGTTCCGCGTGCCGGAGGGCGACACGCTCGCCTGCCGCTGCGAGGAGGTGAGCGCCGCGCGCATCCTCGAGGCCGCGCGGCTCGGCTGCCCCGGCCCGAACCAGCTCAAGGCCTACCTGCGCTGCGGCATGGGCCCGTGCCAGGGGCGGCTCTGCGGCCTCACCGTGAGCGAGCTCCTCGCCGAGGCGCATGGCACGACCCCGGCCGCGATCGGCCACTACCGGCTGCGCCCGCCGGTGAAGCCC
>CANMWW010000166.1 GCA_947500965.1 Alphaproteobacteria bacterium | reverse complement strand
CCGATGAGGCAGGGACTGCGCGCCGACCGTCGGCTCTTCACCGTCACCGACAGGGGCGCGGCGAACCGCGATCCAACGCGGCTCGGCGCGAGCAACCGCCTGTCCGCGATGCATACCGACAATGGCTGCCTCGAGCCGCGGCCGCCCTGCTATGTCGGGCTGCTCTGCGTGCATGCGGCGCGCGCCGGAGGCGAGAGCATGATCGCCTCCGCCGCGACGCTGCATGACGCGATGCTCGCCGAGCGCCCCGACCTGCTGGAGGTCCTCTACCGGCCCTTCCACTTCCTGCCGCCGCATCTCCACACCTGGCCCGCGGGCCCGCGCACCATCGTGAAGCCCGTCTTCGAGCGCGTCGGGGAGGAGATCCGGATCCACTACGCGCGGGTGATGATCGAGCCGGGCATGGCGCTGGCCGGCACGCCGCTCGACGCGCGCCAGCGCGAGGCGCTCGACCATCTCGACGCGATGATGGAGCGGCCGGGGACGAGCTTCCGCTTCCGGCTCGCGCGCGGCGAGTTCCTGTTCACGAACAACGTCCAGACGATCCACGGGCGCGCCGCCTACGAGGATGGCGACGGGCCAGGCGAGAGGCGCATGCTCAAGCGCTACTGGATGTGGCGGCGCGACCGCGGGCCGGGCATCGACCCCGTCGCGCTCGACGCCGCGGAACTGGGCACGGCATAACGAGGGCAGGATCGGCACATGCAGGTATCGCTCACCATCGACGACGAGGGCCGGCGCGCGCAGCGCGCATTCGACGTCGCGCGAATGTACAACCTCGGCTCGGCGACGCGCCGGGCGGAGACCGCCGTGGCGCACCAGGAGGAGGTGGCGAAGGAGGGGATCCGCATCGCCTTCGACGTCCCCGCGCCGCGCATCTACCCGATCTCCACGCATTCGCTCGTCACCGGCGGCGAGGTCGAGGCGCAGAGCTCGCACAGCTCGGGCGAGGTGGAGATCGTCCTCCTGCTCGCCGACCAGCTCTATGTCGGCGTCGGCAGCGACCACACCGACCGCGCGCTCGAGAAGACCTCCATCCCCTGGAGCAAGCAGGTCACGCCGAACGTGCTGGCCCCCGTGATGTGGCCCTTCGAGGCGATGCGCGCGCGCTGGGACGACTGCGTCATGCGCAGCTGGGTCGATGGCCGCCTTTACCAGGACGTGCCCGTCTCGCTGTTCCTGCACCCCGACGACGTGCTGCGTATCCTGCGCGAGCGCGTGCCGGGCGCGCCGGCGCGCGACGTCCTCGTCTTCTGCGGCACGATCGTCAGCCTCGACAAGGCGCTCGGCTTCGGCCGGCGCTGGGAGATCGAGATGGAGGATCCCGGCGCGGGCCGCCGCATCCGCCACGGCTACGACGTGGCGAACATCTTCGACGCGGTGGCGGACGGGTTCCGCGTCCCGATCGCCGCCGCCGACCGAAGCATCCGCTGACCCGACGAACATCCAGGACACAGGGAGAGACGCCATGAAGATCCGTCGACGCAAGCTCGTCACCGGTGGCGCGGGCATCGCCGCCGCCGCGACCTACCTTCCCATCACCAGCGAGCTCGCCTCCGCCCAGCAGGCGCGCACCCTGGTCGTCGCCGCCGGCGGCACGCCCGAGGGCCTCGATGGCGACGCGCTCAAGGGCAACACGCAGCCCTGCGTCGTGCAGTGCTACGAGGGCCTGACCCGCTACGGCCGCACCGAGCGCAACGGCCGCCCCTATCTCGACCCGACGAAGATCGAGGGCCACCTCGCGGAGAGCTGGACGGTCTCGCCCGACGGCAAGCGCTACGTCTTCAAGCTGCGCCAGGGCGTGCGCAGCTTCCGCGGCAACGAGCTGACCTCCGAGGACGTCGTCTGGGGCTGGAACAAGTCCTTCGCGCAGAAGCGCACGGGCAACTTCATCGCCACCGTCGCGAACGTCGTGCAGAACGGCGTCAAGGCCGTGTCGCGCTACGAGGTCGAGTTCGAGCTCGAGGCGCCGAGCGCGATCTTCCTGAACGCGCTGACGCTCTACACGCCGGGCATCTACGACTCGACCGAGACCAAGAAGCACGCCACCGCCGAGGATCCCTGGGCGCTGAAGTGGATCGACCAGAACACCGCGTGCTTCGGCGCGTACCACATGAGCGAGCTGCGCCCGGGCGAGCAGGCCGTGTTCGTGGCCAACCCGAACTACTTCGGCGGCAAGCCCTACTACGACCGCGTCGTCTACCGCGCGGTGCCCTCGGCCGGCAGCCGCCTGACCCTGCTCAAGAGCCGCCAGGTGCAGTGGATCGAGCGGCCGTCGACGCAGTTCGTGAAGGACCTGCAGAGCGACCGCAACGTCAAGGTCCAGGACACGTTCGGCCGCTCGATGTCGTCGATCCGCATGAACGTCGGCATCAAGCCCTTCGACGACGTGCGCGTGCGCCAGGCGCTCAACCACGCGCTCAACCGCGCCGCGCTCGCCGAGTCCATCTACTTCGGCCTCGCCACCGAGGCGCGGTCGATCGTGCCGCCGGCGCTGGGCGGCCACGACCCGAGCCATTTCCGCTATCCCTACGATCCCGCCAAGGCGAAGGCCCTTCTGGCGGAGGCCGGCTACCCGAACGGCTTCGAGGTCGAGCTTCTCTACGGCTCCGAGTACTGGTGGGAGGAGCCGCAATGCATCCAGATCGCCACCCAGCTGAAGGAGGTCGGGGTCACCGCGAAGCCGACCAAGATCACGCTCGCCGACCTGCGCGCGCGCGGCGCCATCAACCGCATGGACATGCCGTTCTTCGCCTTCGAGGACGGCCCGATCGTCCTCGACCCGGTCTACTGCCTCTACCTCCTCGCGCACAGCAAGGGCGTGTCCAACCGCGCGCGCTATGCCAACCCCGCCCTCGACGCGCTGGTCGACCAGGGCCGCCAGACGCTCGACCGCGAGAAGCGCTACGAGCTGATGCGGCAGGCGCAGAAGGTATGGATGGACGACGCGCCCTGGCTGCTCACCGTCTATCCCACCATCTTCGAGGCCATGGCGCCGAACATCGTCGGCTGGACGCCCCATCCCGACGACCACGAGCGCTGGGTCGACCTGAAGGTGGGATGATCCACGGACGTTCCAGCCCCCGCCGCCGGCGCATCCACGCCGGCGGCGGGGGCGGACCACGCGCCAGCGCATGACCCTTCCCGCATTCCTCGCCCGGCGGCTCCTGTTTTCGATCCCGCTGCTTGTCGGCGTCCTGTTCTTCACCTTCGCGCTGGTGCGCATCGGTGGGCAGGATCCCGTCGCGCTGCTCGCCGGCCCGACGGCGACGGTGCAGGAGATCGAGCTGGTGCGCCGCGAGCTCGGCCTCGACCAGCCGATGGCGGCGCAGTTCCTGATCTACGCCCAGAAGGTCGTCTCCTTCGACCTCGGTCGCTCCTGGCTGAGCAACAAGCCGGTCCTCTCGGAACTCCTCGACCGCGTGCCCGTCACCTTCGAGCTGATGTTCTGGGGCGTGCTGCTGGGGGCGGCGATCGGCATCCCGGTCGGCCTGCGCGCGGCGCTGCGCGCGGACGGCCCCTTCGACCAGGTCAGCCGCTTCCTCTCGCTGCTCGGCTTCTCCATCCCGACCTACTGGCTCGGGCTCGTGATGCTCTTCGTGTTCTTCTTCCTCCTCGAATGGGCGCCGCCGGGGATGGGGCGCATCAGCCTCATCGTGTCGCCACCGCCGCGCATCACCGGGAGCTACCTGGTCGACGGGCTGCTGACGGCGAACTGGGAGGCCGCGCATTCCGCCCTCTCGCAGCTCGTGCTGCCCGTGGTCTGCGTCGCGATCGTCGCCTCGGCGCCGATCATCAAGCAGACGCGCGCCATGGCGCTCGAGGTGCTGGGCCGCGACTACGTGCGCCTGGCGCGCGCCGCCGGCCTGCCCGAGCGCGCGGTGCGCCGCATCGTCTGGCGCAACGCGCTGGTGCCCGTCGTCACCTTCATCGGCACGGAAGTCACCGGGCTCGTCGGTACGGCGTCGCTGATCGAGTACGTCTTCGCCTGGGGCGGCATGGGCCAGTACGGGCTGCACGCCATAACCTCCGGCGACTTCGCGGTCGTGCAGGGCTACGTGCTCTTCCTCGCGCTGTTCTCCGTGCTCGTGTTCCTCCTCGTGGACGTGGTCGGCTTCCTGCTCGAGCCGCGCTCGGGGGCCTCGGGATGAGCGCCGCGCACGCACCCTCGCTCCCCGCCCGTCTCGGCCGGCGTCTGGTCGGCCTCGCGCGACGCAGCCCGACCATGGCCATCGGCGCCGCGATCATCCTCGTCTTCGCGCTGCTCGCGATCTTCCACGGCACGGTCATGCCGCACGATCCCGTGCGCGCCTACCCGTCAGAGGTGCTGAAGCCGCCCAGCGCGCGCTTCTGGTTCGGCACCGACGGCAACGGCATGGACGTCTTCAGCCGGGTCATCTACGGCTCGCTCTACGCCTTCGGCATCGCCGTGCCCTCCGTCGCCATCGGGCTCGCGCTCGGCGTGCCGATCGGGCTGTGGACCGGCTACAAGGGCGGCCTGCTCGACGAGACGACGATGCGGATCTTCGACGCGCTGCGCGTCTTCCCGATCATCATCCTCGCGCTCGCGATCGTGGCGGCCACCGGCCAGTCGCTCGTCAACGTCATCTTCGTGATCGGCCTCATCGACGCGCCGATCTTCGTGCGCGTCGTCCGCGCGGAGGTACTGGCCCTGCGCTCCAGCAACTTCGTCGAGGCCGCCCGCGCGCTCGGCAACCCGACCTGGCGCATCCTCTTCGTGCACCTGCTGCCGAACGCGCTGCGCGGCGCGATCGCCCAGACCTCGGTGCGCGCGGCCTGGGCCGTGCGCATCAGCGCCACGCTCGCCTTCCTCGGCGTCGGCATCCAGCAGCCGACGCCGGAATGGGGCGCGATGATCCGCCAGGGCGCGGAGTTCATCGTCACCGGCCAGTGGTGGGTCGCGATCTTCCCGGGCTGCGCGCTGATCCTGCTCGTGCTCGGCTTCAACATGTTCGGCGACGGCGCGCAGGACGTCCTCGACCCGCAGCGCAAGAGCGCGAAATGAAGCTGCTCTCGGTCGAGGACCTCCATACCCACTTCGTCTCGCGCTCGCTGGACAACGAGGTCCGCGTCGCGCGCGCGCTCAACGGCGTCGGCTTCAGCCTCGAGCGCGGCCGCATCCTCGGCCTCGTGGGCGAGACCGGCGCGGGCAAGTCGCTCACCGCGCTGTCGATCATGGGGCTGCTCAGGCCGCCCGCGCGCATCGTCGCCGGCCGCATCGACTTCGAGGGACAGGACCTCGTCTCGCTGCCGCCGGAGCGCCTCAACGCGCTGCGCGGCGACAGGCTGGCGCTGATCGTGCAGAACCCGCGCGCCTCGCTCGACCCGCTGGCCCGCATCGGCGACCAGCTCGCCCGCGCCCACCGCGCCCACCGCAAGGTCGACGCCGCGGCGGCGCAGCGCCGGGCCGTGGAGATGCTCGCCGCGGTCGGCCTGCCCGACCCGGAGCGGCGCGCACGGGCCTGGCCGCACGAGCTCTCCGGCGGCATGGCGCAGCGCGTCCTGATCGCCATGGCGCTCATCAACGAGCCGAAGCTGGTGATCGCCGACGAGCCGACCACCGGCCTCGACGTCACGGTGCAGGCGCAGATCCTCGACCTGATCCAGGGCATGGTGCGCGAGCGCGGCCTCGGCGCGATCATCATCACGCACGACCTTGGCGTGGTGGCGCACTACTGCGACGACGTCGCGGTCATGTACGCGGGCGGCATCGTCGAGCAGGGCGCCACGCGCGACGTGCTCTCGCGCCCGCGCCATCCCTACACGATCAACCTCGTCGATTCGACGCCGGAGCGGCTGGTGATCGGGTCGGG
>CANMWW010000165.1 GCA_947500965.1 Alphaproteobacteria bacterium | reverse complement strand
GCAGAAGCCCATGATCGTCACCTCCGCCCGGCCGATGCGCGCCTTGCGCACCGCGGCCTTCGGGAAGGTGTCCGTGGTCATGATGGCGCGCAGCGCGCGCTCCGCCCCGCCGGCGTCGAGCGCGGAGGCGAGCGCGGGCAGCGTGGCCTCGATCTTCTCCACCGGCAGCTTCATGCCGATCACGCCGGTCGAGGAGACGAACACCTCCTCCGCCTTGCAGCCGAGCAGCGCGGCGGTGCGTCGCGCGGTGCGCTCGACGGCGCGGAAGCCGTCGCGGCCGGTGAAGACGTTGGCGTTGCCGGCGTTGACGACGATGGCGCGCGCGCGCCCGTGCCTGGCCTGCACGCGGCACCATTCGACGGGCGCCGAGCACATCGTGTTGCGCGTCGTCACCGCCGCGATCGTGGCGCCCGCGTCGAGCGCCGCGACCATCAGGTCGTCGCGCCCCTTGTAGCGCATGCCCGTGCAGCCAGCGGCGAAGCGCAGGCCCGCGATGGCCGGAAGCGCCGGCAGCCCGGCGGGAGCGAGCGGGGAGACGGGATGCTTCGCCATGGTGGTCCTGTCCTGCGTGTGTCGTGTCGGCGGGCCGGCGGCTCAGCGCGCGGGCGTGCCATCGGCGTTGAAGCGCTCGATCTTCGCCGCCGCGCGCAGCTTCTCGATCTCGGCGGCGACGACCTCCTGCTGGATCTGGCTCGTGATCTCCTCGCGCAGGTCGTCGAGGCTCTGCGCCACGCTGCGGACCTTGTCGACGCGGATGACGTGCCAGCCGAACTGGGTCTTCACCGGCCTGTCGGCCGTCTGGCCCTCCTTGAGCGAGAAGGCCATCTCGGAGAACTCGGGCACCATCTCGCCCTTGCGGAAGAAGCCGAGGTCGCCGCCGCTGTCCTTGCCCGAGGGGTCGAGCGTGTTCTCCGCCGCGAGCTTCGCGAAGTCCCCGCCGCGCGCGAGCGCCGCGATGATCTCCTTTGCCTTCTGCTCCGAGGCGACGAGGATGTGGCGCGCGCTGACCTCGCTCTCCGCGGGGACCTCGGCGACGATCTTGCGGTAGCGCGCCTCGACGGCGGCGTCGGTGACGGCGGGCGCGACCTTGCGCGAGAGGTAGGTGTTCTGCACGAGGCGGTCCTCGTAGCTCGCCACGCGGGCGCGCAGGTCGGGCTCGTCCTGGATCTTCTCGCGCCGGCCGGCCAGCGACAGGAGCTTCTGGTTGATGACCTGGTCGACGAGCATGGGCAGGATCATCTCCAGCGGCATCTGCTGGAACTGGGCCGGGAGCCCGCGCTGGGCGGCCTGGATGTCCGACCGCCGGATCGCCGCGCCGTCGACGATCGCGATCACCGGGTCGCCGGAGGCGTCGAGCGCCTGGATCTGGGTCGCGGGCTGCTGCGCCGGGGCCGGGGCCGAGGCGGCGACGGCGAGCAGCGCGGCGCCGGCGAGGAGCGCGGCGCGCGTGGACTTTGGCATCTCGTGGACCTTTCGGGACCGGGGTGGCGCTGGCGCGCATCTTGCCCGCGCGCGACGGCCCCCACAAGCGCCCGTCAAGTTGACACATCCCCTTGCGGGACTTATCTGTTCGCGCCCTCCTGCGGGACCTGGCGCGTCGCCGCGGGCGGCGCGGAACCGTCAGGAAGAACCGAAGGACACGCGCGCATGTTCGGCGCCCTCGTACGCTCCATCTTCGGCTCGTCCAACGACCGCGTGGTCCGCGCGATGCGCAAGACCGTCGACGCGGTCAACGCGCTCGAGCCCGCGGTCGCCGCGCTCGACGACGAGGCCCTGAAGGCGCGCACGCCCTGGCTGAAGGAGCGGCTCGCGAAGGGCGAGGCGCTCGACGACCTGCTGGTCGAGGCCTTCGCCACGGTGCGCGAGGCCGCCAAGCGCACGCTGGGCCAGCGGCACTTCGACGTGCAGCTCATGGGTGGCCTCGTGCTGCATCGCGGCCAGATCGCGGAGATGAAGACCGGCGAGGGCAAGACCCTCGTCGCGACCCTGCCCGTCTACCTCAACGCGCTCACGGGCAAGGGCGTCCACGTCGTCACCGTGAACGACTACCTCGCCCGCCGCGACGCGGCGTGGATGGGGCAGGTCTACGGCTTCCTCGGCCTCTCGGTCGGCGTCGTCGTGCACGGCATGACCGACGAGGAGCGGCGCGCGGCCTATGCCTGTGACGTCACCTACGCGATGAACTCGGAGCTCGGCTTCGACTACCTGCGCGACAACATGAAGTTCCGGCTCGACCAGATGAGCCACCGCCCCTTCAACTACGCGATCGTCGACGAGGTCGACTCGATCCTGGTCGACGAGGCGCGCACGCCGCTCATCATCTCCGGGCCCAGCGAGGACCTCGGCGACGAGTACAACCTGGTCGACCGCCTGATCCCTTCCCTGTCCGCCGAGGACTTCGAGAAGGACGAGAAGCAGCGCACGGTGAACTTCACCGAGGCCGGCGCCGAGAAGATCGAGCGCCTGATGCGCGAGGCCGGGATCCTGCGCCAGGGCGGCCTCTACGACCTCGCGAACGTTGGCCTCGTCCACCACGCGAACCAGGCGCTGCGCGCGCACAAGCTCTTCACGCGCGACGTCGACTACATCGTCAAGGACGGCAAGGTCGTCATCATCGACGAGTTCACCGGCCGCATGATGGAGGGCCGCCGCTACTCCGAGGGCCTGCACCAGGCGCTCGAGGCGAAGGAGCACGTCGAGGTCCAGACCGAGAACCAGACCCTGGCCTCGATCACCTACCAGAACCTCTTCCGCATGTACCCGAAGCTCGCGGGCATGACCGGCACCGCGATGACCGAGGCCACCGAGTTCGCGGAGATCTACAAGCTCGAGGTCGTCGAGATCCCGACCAATGTCGGCGTCGCCCGCAAGGACGAGGACGACGAGGTCTACCGCACGATGCGCGAGAAGAACGCCGCGATCGTCGCGCTCGTCGAGGAGTGCCGCAACCGCCAGCAGCCCGTGCTCGTCGGCACGGTGTCGATCGAGAAGTCCGAGACGCTCTCCACCGAGCTCAGGAAGAAGGACATCCCGCACGCCGTGCTCAACGCGCGCTTCCACGAGCAGGAGGCGCAGATCATCTCGCAGGCCGGCAAGCCCGGCGCGGTGACGATCGCGACGAACATGGCGGGCCGCGGCACCGACATCCAGCTGGGCGGCAACCTCGACATGCGCGTGCGCCACGAGCTCGCCGACGTCGCCGACCCGGCCGAGCGCGAGGCGCGCATCGCCACGATCCGCGAGGAGATCGCCGCCGCGCGCGAGGTCGTGCTGAAGGCGGGCGGCCTCTACGTCGTCGGCACCGAGCGCCACGAGAGCCGCCGCATCGACAACCAGCTGCGCGGCCGCTCCGGCCGCCAGGGCGACCCCGGCGGATCGAAGTTCTTCCTCAGCCTCGAGGACGACCTGATGCGCATCTTCGGGTCGCAGCGCATGGAGACGATGCTGGTCAAGCTCGGCCTCAAGGAAGGCGAGGCCATCGTCCATCCCTGGATCAACAAGGCGCTGGAGAAGGCGCAGCAGAAGGTCGAGGCGCGGAACTTCGAGATCCGCAAGCAGCTGCTGCGCTTCGACGACGTGATGAACGACCAGCGCAAGGTCATCTACGAGCAGCGCCGCGACCTGATGCGCGCCGAGGACGTCGCCGAGCGCGTGGCCGAGTACCGCCACGAGACGGTGGCGGAGATGATCGAGCGCTGCATCCCCGAGAACGCCTATGCCGAGCAGTGGGACACCGCGACCCTGCAGGAGGGCATCCAGCGCCTCTTCGGGCTCGACCTCCCGGTCGCCGAATGGGCGAAGGAGGAAGGCATCGCCGAGGAGGAGATCCGCACGCGCGTCACCGACGCGGTCGACCGCCTGATGGCGGAGAAGACCGCGAACATCGGCGTCGAGCTGATGCGGATGGCGGAGAAGTCGATACTGCTCCAGGTGCTCGACCAGCACTGGAAGGAGCACCTCCTCAACCTCGACCACCTGCGCCAGGGCATCCACCTGCGCGGCTACGCGCAGCGCGACCCGCTCAACGAGTACAAGAAGGAGGCCTTCGAGCTCTTCGAGGGCATGCTGGGCCAGGTGCGCGAGAGCACGACGCAGATCCTCGCGCGGCTGCAGGTCCGCAGCGAGGAGCCCGTCGACCCGCTGCTGCAGGAGCCGCCGCCGCCGGATTTCTCGCAGCTGCGCGAGACGAATGTCGACCCGGGCCTCGCCGGCGACGAGCAGCCCGACGCCGGGGACCAGCCGCGCCAGCGCGCCGGCGCAGCGGTCGATCCGCGCGATCCCTCGACCTGGGGCAAGGTCGCGCGCAACGCCGCCTGCCCCTGCGGCTCGGGCAGGAAGTTCAAGCACTGCCACGGGCGCGTCTAAAGCCAATACAAAACAATAACTTAACGAAACGCACTGTTGCAGGCACCGCCGCGGCAAATAGCTGAATCACGCTGCGGTGTCGGCAGAACCTAGGCAGACCGCATGGACGCCAAGCGGGCGCTGGAGGACGGCAAGCTCGTCCTGTTCAAACGCGCGGGCATCTGGCAGGCTCGCATCGCCGTCACGGATCGCCGCTACATCTATCGCAGCCTCAAGACCAGCGACGAGACCAAGGCCATCTCGGCCGGCCGCAAGCTGTTCTATCAGACCGAGATCAAGATCGAGCAGGGCCTGCCCGTGCATCTGCGCACGTTCCTGCAGGTGATCGACGAGTACGTGGAGATGCGCGAAAGCGACAACGCGCAGGGCAGGTCCACGAACCGCTCCGCCAGCTCCAAGCACACCAGCGATGCCATGCTGCGGCAGATCAAGCGGGTGGCCGAGTTCTGGCGCGAGTTCGCCGGCAACCGGTCCGTCGAGGCCATCGATGATCGGGCGCTGCGGGACTTCGTGGCATGGCGGCGGCGCTACTACCACGGCAAGAGCGATCTGCCCCGTAACGCCAAGCTCAACCCCGCGGACAAGACGCTGCAGTGGGACTTGACGCTGGGCAAGACGATCATCCGCTACGCCCATGAGCGCGGCTATCGCGGCCACAAGCCCCTGCCCACGTTCAGCTTCACGCCCAAGCAGAAGCGCGTGCGCCCGGCCTTCACCATCAACGACTTCAACGTGCTCAAGGACAAGATCGAGACCTACGTCGCCAGCACGGAGGATCGCGACAAGCTGGCCATGCGGGTCCTGCTGCACGACTACGTGCTGACGCTGGCGCTGTCAGGCCTGCGGCCCGGAGAAGCCAACAACCTACGCATGCGTGACGTGGAGTTCCTCACCGACAGCGACCAGCGCGCGAACGTGCAGTTCCATGTGCGCGGCAAGACCGACGCTCGAACCGTGGTACCGCATATCGATGTGCATGAGTTGATCGACGCGATCGTGGCTCGACGCGGGGTCTGTGATCCCGACAGCCATCTGTTCGCGATGCCCCGCGGAGGGCCGGTCCGGGACCTCAGCGAGCAGTTCAAAGCGTTCCTCGACTACGCTGGATTGCTTCGGAACTCGTCGGGCGAAAAGTACACGCTCTACAGCCTCAGACACTTCTACGCGGCACGAGCCATCCACCGGGACATCGACATCTACACCATCGCCCGCAACATGGGCACCAGCGTGCAGATGATCGAGCAGTACTATGGGCGCAGTGCCACGCCGCAGAGCCGCGCTCGCAAGCTGGGTGGGGAGAGGTCGATGAACGCGATCATGGCTTGAACCGGCGGTCGAGCTCCGCCTGGGCAAAATACGCCGATGCCTTGCGCAGGATCTCGTTCGCCTGGCGCAGTTCGCGGTTCTCGCGCTCGAGCGCCTTCACCCGTTCGCTCTCGGCGCTCGTCGGGCCGGCGCGGCCGCCGGCATCGCGCTCGGCTTGGCGGACCCAAAGGCGCAAGGTCTCGGGCGTGC
>CANMWW010000164.1 GCA_947500965.1 Alphaproteobacteria bacterium | reverse complement strand
GCCGTGTCGGGCGTCGCGCAGTTCGGCGCCGGCTTCGTCGTCGACCGCGTCGGCGCCAGCCGCGTCCTCGTCGCCGGGCTCGCGCTGCTCTCCGGGGCGACGTTCTGCGTCGCCTTCGCGCCCGGATACTGGGCGCTGCTCGTGCTCGCGGTGTTCGCCGGGCTCGGCAACGCCGTCTTCCATCCCGCCGACTTCGCAGTGCTCAACGCGCGCGTCGACCGGGCGCGGATGGGACGCGCCTATGGCGCGCACGGCCTCGCCGGCAACATCGGCTGGGTGCTGGCGCCGATCGTGGGCGTCGGCCTGTCGAAGCTGCTGGGCTGGCGCGAGGCCGTCGCCGTCATGGGCGCCGTCGGCCTGGCCGCCGCCGCCTTCCTGCACATGCGCAGCGCGTGGATCGACGACCGCGCGGGCGTCGCGGACTCCGCCAGGCGCGCCGAGGCCGACACGGGCGCGATGGTCCTGATGCAGCGCCCGATCGTCATGTGCTTCGTCTACTTCTTCCTGCTCTCGACCGCGCTTGTCGGCCTCCAGGCCTTCTCGGTGCCGGCGGCGATGGCGATGTTCGGCCTCACGGACACGCTCGCCGCGAAGAGCCTCACGCTCTTCCTCGTGGGCAGCTCGGCCGGCATCGTCCTTGGCGCGGTGCTCGCCGACCGGACGGACCGCCACCACGTCGTGGCGACGATCGGATTGCTGGCAGGCGCGAGCCTCATCCTCCTCGCGACGCTGGAGCCGGTGCCCGCCACCTGGGGGCTTCCCGTCCTCATGGCGCTTGCGGGCCTGTGCGTCGGCGTCACCGGGCCTTCCCGCGACGCCATCGTCCGGCGCGCGACGCCCAAGGGGTCGTCGGGCAAGGTCTATGGCTTCGTCTATTCCGGCCTCGACCTCGGCTCCACGCTGTCGCCGGGCATCTTCGGGATCCTGGTCGATCGCGGGATGCCGGTGCTGGTCTACGCGACCGTCGTCGTCGCGCTGGTCCTCGCGGTCTTCAGCGTGCTCGACATCCGGCGGCAGGCGCGGCTCGCCTCCTGAGGCGCGGCCGCCGCGCGAGCAGCCTCTCCAGACGCAAGAACCCGCGGCGTCTGCGCCGCGGGTCCCAGCCTGCGACCGGGCCCGGAGGGCCCGGGAGATGCCCGAAGGTCAGGCGGCCTTCTTCTTGGCCTGCGCCTTCTTCTTGCTGGTGTCCTTCTTCTTGCTGTCCTTCTTCTGGGTCGCGGCGGGCTTGTTGCCGGACTGCTGCGCGAAGGACTCCGCCGGCGCCGCGACGACGAGGCCGAGGGCGAACAGGGCAGCGGGGATCAGGGCGAGCTTGCGAACGAGCATGGCGAAATCTCCGTCAGGAACGCGGCGTGGATCGCCGCATGGGATGGATCCTGCGCGAGTCGCGATTGCGCCATGCTGGACAGCGAATGAATTCGCTGTAACCCGGGATCCTCGCCCCGGCGGCGGATCCGTCGCGAGCCATGCGCCTTCCGGATACCGCCACACGAAAAACCGGCGCGTGGGGTGATTGTCAGCCCGACCTGTTCCGGTATCATCACGAACATGTGAACCACCCGGAAGGGCGGCTTGCAGCAGATCCCCCGGGGGGCCCGGATCGTCCGCAAGGACGAACGGGAGGGGGAGCCCCGCCGGTCAGATGCGGTTCGCCCGCGTCCCGGCGGGGCCATTCTGCCCCGCCCTCGGGACTCCAGCCGCCCGCCAGGCCCATCACATCGCGCGCAGTCGCGCCGCCGCGGCCTCGAGCCGCTCGAGCGCGGCCGCCGACTCCGCGCGACGCTCGCGCTGCTCCTCGACGACTTCCGGATCCGCCTTGGCGAGGAAGTCGGCGTTGGCGAGCTTGCGGTCGAACTTCTCGATCGCCACGCGCTGCCTGTCGATCTCCTTGGCGAGGCGACGGCCCTCGGCGGTCGCATCGATCACGCCGGCGAGCGGGACGACGAAGGTCGCGTCGGCGAGCGCGAGCTGCGCGCAGCCTGGCGCCGCATGCATGCCGTCCTCGATCGCCTCGAGCCTGGCGAGCATCCGCATCACGCCGTCGTGGCGCGCGATGCGCGCGCGGACCTCGCCAGACGCGTCGCGCACGCCGAGGCGAAGTCGCGCGGCGTTCGGCACGTTCATCTCCGAGCGCAGCGTGCGTATCTCCGTGACGGCGCGCACGACCCAGTCCATCTCCGCCTTGGCGGCGGCGTCGCGCGGCAGGTCTCCCGCGGTCGTCCAGGACGAGAGGACGAGCATCCCCCCTGCCCCGTGGCCGAGCTTCTCCCAGAGTTCCTCGGTCACGAAGGGCATCATCGGATGCAGGAGCCGGAGCACCTCGCGGATGACATAGGCCGTCACTGCGCGCGTCTCCGCCTTCGCCGCCTCGTCCTCGCCCGACAGCACGGGCTTGGTGAACTCGAGGTACCAGTCGCAGAACGTCCCCCAGACGAACTGGTAGGCCGCGCCCGCGGCGTCGTTGAAGCGGAAGCCCTCGAGCGCAGCGTCCACCGCCTGCGCCGCGAGCGACAGCTCGCCGAGGATCCAGCGGTTGACGGTCAGGCGCGCCCATGCCGGATCGAATGCGGCGGGAAGCACGCAGCCATTCATCTGGCAGAAGCGCGCGGCGTTCCAGAGCTTGGTCGTGAAGTTGCGGTAGCCCTCGACGCGGCTCTCGGCGAGCTTCACGTCGCGCCCCTGCGCGGCCATGGCCGCGAGGGTGAAGCGCAGCGCGTCGGCGCCGTAGCGGTCGACCAGGTCCAGGGGATCGATCACGTTCCCCTTGGACTTCGACATCTTCTGCCCCTTCTCGTCGCGCACGAGGGCATGGATGTAGACGGTGCGGAACGGCACCTCCTTCATGAAGTGCAGCCCCATCATCATCATCCGGGCGACCCAGAAGAAGATGATGTCGAGGCCCGTGACCAGCACGTCGGTCGGGTAGTAGCGCGCGAGCTCGGGCGTGCGCTCGGGCCAGCCGAGCGTGGAGAACGGCCAGAGCGCCGACGAGAACCACGTGTCCAGCACGTCCTGGTCGCGCGTGAGCTCGACGTCGCGCCCGTAATGCGACTGCGCCTGGCGCCGCGCGCCCGCCTCGTCGTAGTCGACGAACACCTCGCCGTCCGGCCCGTACCAGGCCGGTACCTGGTGGCCCCACCAGAGCTGGCGCGAGACGCACCACGGCTCGATGTTGCGCATCCAGTGGAAGTAGGTCTTCTCCCAGGCCTGCGGGACGAACTTCGTGCGTCCCTCCTCGACCGCGCGGATCGCCGGCTCGGCGAGGCGACGCGCATCGACGTACCACTGGGTCGTCAGCCAGGGCTCGATCGGCACGCCGCCGCGGTCGCCATGCGGGACCACGTGCAGGTGCGGCTCGACCTTCACCAGCGCGCCGAGCGCCTCGAGGTCGGCGACGATGCGCTTGCGCGCCTCGAAGCGGTCCAGGCCCCTGTAGGCCTCCGGCGCGTTGTCGTTGATGCGGGCATCCGCGGTGAGCACGTTGATCGCGGGCAGCCCATGGCGCTTGCCGACCTCGAAGTCGTTGAAGTCGTGGGCCGGCGTGATCTTGACCGCGCCGGTGCCCTTCGCCGGGTCGGAATAGTCGTCGGCGACGATCGGGATGCGGCGCCCGACCAGCGGCAGGATGGCGTGGCGCCCGACCAGCGCGGCGAAGCGCTCGTCCTGCGGATGCACGGCGATCGCGGTGTCGCCGAGCATGGTCTCCGGCCGGGTCGTCGCGACCGTGATCGTCGTCCCGGGCATGCCTTCGACGGGATAGGCGATGTGCCAGAGCGATCCCCTCACCTCGCGCTGCTCGACCTCGAGGTCGGAGATCGCCGTGTGCAGCTTCGGGTCCCAGTTCACCAGCCGCGCGTCGCGGTAGATCAGCTTGTCGCGGTAGAGCTCGACGAAGACGCGCAGGACGGCGGCCGACAGGCCCTCGTCCATCGTGAAGCGCTCGCGCTCCCAGTCGACGGAGGCGCCAAGGCGCCGGAGCTGGCGGGTGATCATCCCGCCCGACTCGGCCTTCCACTCCCAGACCCTGGCGACGAAGTCGTCGCGGCCGATCAACGTCGATCCCGGCGCGGCCTCGGTACCGGAACGCGCGAGCGAGATGCCCTTCGCCGCGAGCTGCCGCTCGACGACCATCTGCGTGGCGATGCCGGCGTGGTCGGTGCCCGGCTGCCACAGCGCGTCGGCGCCGCGCATCCTGCGCCAGCGCACCAGGATGTCCTGGAGCGTGTTGTTGAGCGCATGCCCCATGTGGAGGCTGCCGGTGACGTTCGGCGGCGGGATGACGATCGCATAGGGCGGCCCGTCCTTGCGTCCGCAGGCGAAGGCGCCCTCGCGCTCCCATGCCTCGGCCCAGCGGCGCTCGGCCGCGGCCGCGTCGAAATTCTTTTCCAGCGCCGGCGCAGCCGCGCCGGCGGTCGTGTTTTCCTGGGTCACGTCAGTCCGTCACGCGGCGCGGCCGCCAGGCCACGCCGCCCCTTCAATCGACGCCGCGCGCGATGCGCTCGATCTCGCGCTTCACGAGACGTTCGACCAGCGGCGTCAGGTTCTGGTCGAGCCAAGCCTTGAGGAGCGGCCGCAATTCCTCGCGCACCAGGTCCTCCAGCGTCACCGCCCCGTTGCCGAGCAGCAGTCCGGGATCGGTGACGGGACGACGGCGCGCCGAAGCGAGGCTCGCGAGCGTGTCCGATGCGGTCGCCGCGACGAGGTCGTCCACGAGGCCATCGCCCTTCGACCGGTCGTCGACGATGTCGGTCAGCTCGAGGACATCGGATGCCGGCGGAGGCGGTGGCGGCGGAGGAGGAGGTGGCGGAGGCGGAGGCGGAGGCGGTGGGGCCGGCGGTGGCAGGTCCATCGTCAGCGGCGCGGCGGGCTGGGGTGGCGGCGGAGGTGGCGCCGCCGGGGCGGCCTCCTTGGCGGGCTCCGCATCCTCGGAGATGATCCGGCGGATCGACGCCAGGATCTCCTCCATGGATGGCTCGGCCTGGCCCTCCGGCTTTGCCTTGGTGTCGCTCATGCGCGCTTCCCCGTGGCGGCGATCGCAGGCGTCATTGGCGCTTCCCGCCTCCGGCGCTCGCGCCGCCGCCCTCGCCGACCGACGTGCCCCACCAGCGGCCACGCGTCTCGCTGTAGTTGCGCGTCGGGTCGTAGACGTCGACCGGCAGGCCCAGCTTCGCGGCGGTCAGCTGCCCCGTCGCCGAGGCGAGCTGGTAGGCGGCGACCACCTCGTCGCGCTGCGACTGCACCAGCTGGACCCGCGCGTTGAGCAGTTCCTGCTCCGCGTCGAGCACGTCCAGGACGGTGCGCGAGCCGACACGCGACTCCTGCGTCACGCCGTCGAGCGCGACCTGGGCCGCGCGGACCTGCGCCTGGATCGCCTGGATGCGCGCGCGCGCGGTGTTGAGCGCCTCCCATGCGCGCGTCGTGTCCTCCAGGGCGCGCCTGCGGGCGTCCTCGATCTCGATGCGGCGCTGGCCGGCGACCTGCTTGGCCTCGCGGATGCGCGCCTCGACCTGCCCCTGCTGGTAGAGAGGCACGGCCAGCGTGACCTGGACGAGCGCCGTGTCCCTGTCGACGCCGCGCGTCTGCGTCTCCTCGATGCGCGTCAGGGAACCCTGGAGGTTCACGGTCGGAAGCAGTTCGCCCGCGACCGCGTCGACATTGTCCCTGGCGACCTTCTCGTTGAAGGCCGCGGCGAGGACGTTCGGGTTCTCCGCCACGAGCTGGAGCGCCTGCTGCTCGTTGGTCGGCAGCACCGGCGGCAGCCTCGCGGGCTGCAGGCGACCCGGCACCTCGCCGACCACCCGGCGGTAGTTGGCGCGCGTCGAGGTCAGGTTGCCCTCGGCCTGGATGCGGTCCGCCCTCGCCCGCGAGACGCGCGCCTCGGCCTGCG
>CANMWW010000163.1 GCA_947500965.1 Alphaproteobacteria bacterium | reverse complement strand
GTGTATCCCGCGGCCGCCGAGGCGCCGAGGAAGCCGCGCCGGCCGAGGGACTCGGCAGGCGGGAAGAGCGATTTCGCGTGGTCGTCTGGCATCGTCGTGGTCCTCCTGGTGGAGGCGGCGTCCCGCCGCCGGTGGCTCATTTCGTCCTGATGCGGCCCTCGAGGCCCGCGTGGAGCGGCGAGCGCGCCTCGATATAGGCCGCCAGCGCCTCTTCCAAGCCGGGGCCGAAATCATAGGGATCGATGGCGCGATCGCGCAGCGCGGCATAGCCGTCGCCGCCGCGGCGCATGAAATGGTTGGTGGCGATCCGGTAGGTCGCGTCGGGGTCGAGCGGCGCGTAGGTGCCGCCCGCGTCGCGCATCTCGACCGCGACGATGCGCGCCCCTGCGGGCGCGGCGGGATCCCAGGAGAAGCGCATGCCCGCGACCTGCGGGAACCTGCCGGAGCCGGACTCGGACGCGCCGACGCCGTTCTCGAGCGCGGCGACGAGGTCGCGGCCCCTGATCGCCAGCGTCGCGATCGTGTTCTGGAAGGGCAGCACGGTCAGCACCTGGCCCATCGTCACGTCGCCCCTCGGGATCGACGCGCGCAGCCCGCCGCCATTCTGGATCGCCGCGGTGACGCCGAGGTGGCGCACCTTCTCCAGCACCGCGTCGGCGACGACGTTGCCGACGAGGCATTCGCCGCGACGGCAATCAGCGTGCGGGAGTTCGACGGCCGTGGTGCCGATCACCTTCGTGCGCAGCGCCTCCAGCGGCTCGGCGAGGCGCGCCACCTCGGCGGCGACGCGCGGGTCCTGCGGGACGTCCCCGGCCAGCGGGATCGTGTCGCCGGTCCACGCCACCGGCACGCCCGCGCGATCGAAGGCGACGTCGAGGCGCCCGAGGAAGCGCGTGTAGGCATAGGCCTGGACGACGAGCACGGCCTGCCCGCCGGGCGACCGCGCCACCACGGGATATGGCCCCTCGGCGTTCGGCGCCGAGTTGGAGAGCAGCGTGTGGCTGTGCCCGCCGACGATGACGTCGATCCCGTCGACCGCCGCGGCGAGCGCGCGGTCGCGCGCGATGCCCATGTGCGACAGCGCCACCACGACGTCGACGCCCTCGCGCCGCAGCCGCTCGACCACCGGGCGCGCCGCGTCCTCGGCACGCAGGAAGCGCAGCCCCGGCCCGGGCGATGAGATGGACGGCGTGTCCTCGGTCGTCAGGCCGAAGATGCCGATCCGGCGACCGCCGCGCTCCAGCACGACCGCGTCGCGCACGAGCCCGCGCAGGTCGGCGTCGCCCGAGGCGTCGATGTTCGTGCCAAGCACGGGGAAGCGCGCGCCGCGGATGAAGGCCGCGAGCTGCGCGGGGCCGCCATCGAACTCGTGGTTGCCGAGCGCCATGGCGTCGTAGCGCAGGAGGTTCATGACCGCGAGCTCGGCCGCGCCCTTGTGGTGCGTGTAGAAGAGCGAGCCCTGGAACTGGTCGCCGGCGTCGAGGAAGACGACGTTGCCCCGGGCGGCCTCCACCTCGTCGATGATCGCGTGCGCCCGGTGCGCGAGGCGCGCCATGCCGCCGAGGCACTGCCTCTCCTCCTGCTCCTTCGCGGTGCAGGTCGAATCGAAGCGGTTCACCGGCTGCAGGCGGGAATGCACGTCGTTGGAATGGAGGATCGTGAGCGTCCAGCGCTCAGGCGCCTGCGGCTGGGCGAGGCCCTGCGCCGCGGCGAGGCAGAGAAGGAGCGCGGCGAGGAGGCGGGTCGGGCGCATGGTCGGACTCCGGGGCGGCTGGGCGCGAGGATGCGCCCGCGCCGGCCCGGCTGTCGACCGCCGCGACGCCGCGCCGGTGCTCAGGCCCGACGGCGGCCGCGCGCGGCCGGCTGCTCGTCCTCGTCGAAGAGCTCGGCCAGCTTCTCGAGCATCGTGCCGCCGAGCTGCTCGGCGTCGACGATGGTGACGGCGCGCCGGTAGTAGCGCGTCACGTCGTGGCCGATGCCGATCGCGGTCAGCTCCACCGGCGAGCGCGTCTCGATGTAGTCGATGACCTCGCGCAGGTGCTTCTCGAGGTAGTTGCCGGGATTGACCGACAGCGTGGAGTCGTCGACCGGCGCGCCATCGCTGATGACCATCAGGATCTTGCGCTTCTCCGTGCGCGGCAGCAGGCGGTCATGCGCCCAGAGCAGCGCCTCGCCGTCGATGTTCTCCTTGAGCAGCCCCTCGCGCAGCATCAGCCCGAGCGAGCGGCGCGCGCGGCGCCAGGGCGCGTCGGCGGACTTGTAGACGATGTGGCGCAGGTCGTTGAGGCGGCCCGGGTTCGACGGCTTGCCGGCGGCGAGCCAGCGCTCGCGTCCCTGCCCGCCCTTCCACGCGCGGGTCGTGAAGCCGAGGATCTCGACCTTCACGCCGCAGCGCTCGAGCGTGCGCGCGAGGATGTCGGCCGACATCGCCGCGACGGTGATCGGGCGCCCGCGCATCGAGCCCGAATTGTCGATCAGCAGCCCGACGACCGTGTCGCGGAACTCGGTGTCGCGCTCGCGCTTGTAGGACAGCGGGTAGGCGGGGTTGGTCACGACGCGCGACAGCCGCGCCGCGTCGAGCATCCCCTCCTCGAGGTCGAATTCCCAGGAGCGGTTCTGCTTGGCCAGCAGGCGGCGCTGCAGGCGGTTCGCGAGCCGCCCGATCACGCTCTGAAGGTGGCCCAGCTGCTGGTCGAGTTGCAGGCGCAGCCGCGCCAGCTCCTCGGCGTCGCACAGCGACTCCGCGTCGACGACCTCGTCGAAGTCGGTGGTGAAGGACTTGTAGCTGGGCACCGCGTTCTGGCCCGACCAGTCGTTCTGCGGGCGCCAGCGACGGCCCGGGCGCTCGGGCCCGTCCTCGCCCATGCCCATGCCTTCCTCGCCCTCGGCGTCCTCGGCCGCGCCCTCCTCGCCCGCGTCGCCGGCCTCCTCGCGGCTTTCGCCGCTCATGCCGTCGTCGGAGGAGTCCTGCTCGGCCTCGCCCTCCGTGCCCTGCTGGGACTGGTCCTGCTCCTGCTGGCCCTGGCCCTGGTCGTCCTCGGCCTCGGACTCGGTGGCATCGGCCTCGCCGAGCTCGAGGTCCTCGATCAGCCGGCGCGCGAGCTCGGCGAAGGCCGACTGGTCCTCGAGGACCTTCGACAGGCGATCGAAGTCGGTGCCGGCCTTGGACTCGATCCACGGGCGCCAGAGGTCGACCATCTTGCGCGCGACCTGCGGCACGGGCTGGCCGGCGAAGGCCTCGCGCGCGAGCAGGCCGACCACCTCCACCAGCGGCGCCGCGTCGCGGTCGGTCACGCGCGCGAAGCCCTGGGTGCGGCAGCGCTCCTCGGAGGCGGCGGCGAGGTTGCGCGCCGTCCCCTGCATGCGCAGCGCGCCGCGCGCCTCGCAGCGCGCCTGCTCCACGGCGTTGAACACCTGCCGCGCCATCGAGCCCGAGGGCGCGCGGCGGCGGTGCAGCGCCTCGTCGTGGAAGCGGAGCTTGAGGCTGATCGCGTCGGCCTCGCCGCGGATGATCGCCATCTCCTCGCGCGCGATCTCGCGCGAGGGCGCCGGAAGCCGGGCCTCCTTGCCGCGCAGCGACGCGGGCTCGGGGGCGAAGGCGACCTGCAGCTCGGGGTCGCGCGCGATGGCGCGCATCGCGGCGCCGGTCACCTGCCGGAACGCCTCGACCGGCCCCTCGTTGGGCTTGCCTGCCATGTCGGTCCCGCGCGGCCTGCAGCCGCCCTCAGGCCAGGCGCGCCTTGCCCGAGCCCATGTCGAGCTCGGCGCCGAAGCAGCGCTGGTAGTACTCGGCCACCGTCGCGCGCTCGACCTCGTCGCACTTGTTGAGGAAGCTGATGCGGAAGGCGAAGCCGACGTCGTTGAAGATGCGGGCGTTCTCGGCCCAGGTGATGACGGTGCGCGGGCTCATGACCGTCGACAGGTCGCCCGCCACGAA
The DNA here is from genome assembly GCA_947500965.1 of Alphaproteobacteria bacterium. Classification (GTDB taxonomy): domain Bacteria; phylum Pseudomonadota; class Alphaproteobacteria; order CACIAM-22H2; family CACIAM-22H2; genus CAIOSQ01. The sequence goes on along the minus strand of CANMWW010000163.1, from coordinate 1,999 downwards.
GCCGGCGCGGGTGAGGTCCGCGAGCGCGACCATGTTCGCGAGGACCTTGCGTCCCTCCGCGTTGTCCCAGGTCGGGCTCTTGGCGGCGACGATCCGCACCTCCTCGTCGTGCGGCAGGTAGTTCAGCGTCGCGACGATGTTCCAGCGGTCCATCTGGCCCTGGTTGATCTGCTGCGTGCCATGGTAGAGGCCCGTCGTGTCGCCGAGGCCGACCGTGTTCGCGGTCGCGAAGAGGCGGAAGCCGGCGTGCGGGCGGATGACGCGGTTCTGGTCGAGCAGCGTGAGCTTGCCCTCGACCTCGAGCACGCGCTGGATCACGAACATCACGTCGGCGCGGCCGGCGTCGTACTCGTCGAACACGAGGGCGCAGGGATGCTGGAGCGCCCAGGGCAGGATGCCCTCGCGGAACTCCGTCACCTGCTTGCCGTCCTTGAGGACGATCGCGTCCTTGCCGACGAGGTCGATGCGGCTGATGTGGCTGTCGAGGTTGACGCGGATGCAGGGCCAGTTGAGGCGCGAGGCGACCTGCTCGATATGCGTCGACTTGCCGGTGCCATGGTAGCCCTGGATCAGGACGCGGCGGTTGTAGGCGAAGCCCGCGAGGATCGCGAGGGTGGTCTCGCGGTCGAAGCGATAGGCCTCGTCGCGCGCGGGGACGTGGTCGCTCGGCTTCGAGAAGGCCGGGACCTCGAGGTCGGAATCGATCCCGAAGACGTCGCGCACCTTGATCTTCGTGTCGGGCAGGTTGGGCACGTAGGCGTCGGCTTGGGCGGTGGCCATGGAGTGCAATCCTCGGACGTGGCGCGGCCGGGGCCGCGAGTGGTGTGGCCGGTCATCCATGTTCCGGACGCAGTTGCCGAGGCCGCGGAAGCGCCCGCCGGGGCGGCTAGCGGCTGGGCGCCTGACGAGCGCCGAACGCCTGCGATTTCAGGAGCGTGTATGCCTGGTTGATGGATTTTAGCCGCTCTTCGGCAGCCTTGTCGCCCCCGTTCGCATCGGGGTGGTGGAGCTTGGCCAGGGCCTTGTAGCGGGCCTTGACCTCCTCGAAGGAAGCGCCGGGCGCGAGGTCGAGCACCCGCAGCGCCTCGTCCTCCGGCGTCGCCGGGCGCGCGCGACGCGGCGGCGGGTCGTCCTCGCCCATCATGCGGCGCAGGGCCGCGTCGATGGCGTCGGGGTCGATGCCACGCATGCGCGCATGCATGAAGGCCTCGCCGCGCGGCCCCATGGGCCAGGTCGGGCGCTGGCCCACCGTGTCGCGGCGGCGCTCGCGCTCGATCTCCTCGGGCGACATGCCGCGATAGTAGTCCCAGGCCTGGTTGTAGGCGCGCACGTGATCGAGGCAGAACCAGTAGAACTCGCCGAGGTCGCGCCGCGAGCGCGGCGCGCGGAACTCGCCGCCCAGCGCGCAGCCCGGATGGTCGCAGGCGCGCGTCGCGCCGCGGCGCGCGGCGGGCGCGGCCTCGAGCTCGATGCGCGGCCGCGACCGGTTCATGCCGCCGCGGCCTCGGTCGCGAGCGCGCCGGACGGCGCGATCGCCCAGGCCAGCGCGCCGCCCGCGCCATCCGGCGCGCCGGCGAGCGTGAACGGCGCGACGTCGAAGAGCGGCGCGCGGTTGCGGAACTCGAAGCGCGCGAGCGGCCGGCCCAGCCCCTTCTCCGCCAGCGCCATCAGCAGCGTCGCGGTGAGCGGCCCGTGGAAGACGAGGCCCGGGTAGCCCTCGACGCCGGTCGCGTAGGGATGGTCGTAGTGGATGCGGTGGCCGTTCGCGGTCAGCGCCGAGTAGCGGAAGAGCATCACCGGGTCCGGCACGACGCGGCCGGTCCAGGGCGCGGCGGCCGCGGCGGCGGGCGGCGCGGCCGGCGCTGGCGCGGCGGCGCCCGGCGCCGGGGCCTCGCGATAGACGATGTCGTGCTCCTCCTCCACCGCCAGCGCGTCGCCCGAGAAGATGCGGTGGCGCACGGTCACGAAGACCATCGCGCCGGAGCGCCCGGACTTCGGC
>CANMWW010000162.1 GCA_947500965.1 Alphaproteobacteria bacterium | reverse complement strand
TCTTGCCGTTGCCGAACATCTCGACCGGGATGTTGGGGTCGAACTGGCCCTGCGGGCTGACCTTCCAGTCGGTGTAGAGGCGCTGCATCCAGGTGTAGGCCTCGACGAAGGCCGGCCCGTCGATGAAGCCGCTCGCCTTGAAGCCGTCGGGGCTGAGCGCGACGCCCCCCAGCGACTGGCCGAGCGGCAGCAGCTGGTACGGGCGCTCGGACTGCTCGAACGCGTAGCCCCACTGGCCCTTGCCGGCGTCGGTGAGCTTGCGCGCGGCCTCGAGCGTCTTCTCCCAGGTCCAGCGCTGCGCCACGTCGGCCGACGGCGGTGCCACGCCCGCCTCCCGGAACAGCGCCTTGTTGTAGAACATCACCTGCATCGAGCTGCCGAACGGCGCCGAGGCGATCTTGCCGTCGTGCGTCGCCGCCGCCAGCGCCGACTTCGCGAAGCGGGATGCGTCGAGATGCGGCGTCAGGTCCATCAGGTGCCCGCGCGCGCCGTAGGACGCCGTCAGCGGGGAATCGCAGATGAAGATGTCGGGATCGGCGTTGCGCGCCTGCAGCCGGACCTCGATGGTCTGGAAGATCTGGTTGAAGGGGATCTTCTCGACCGCCAGCCTGATCGAGGGATTGCGCTTCTCGAACCACTCCATCAGCGGGTTGACCTGGTTGTCGGGCCAGCCCATCCAGATGACCTTCAGCGTCGTCGGCGCCTGCGCGCGCGCGGGCATCCCGCCCAGCGTCGCCGCCGCGCCCGCCGCCAGCCCCAGCCTGCCGAGGCCCCTGCGTGCGATCTTCGTCATCGTTTCCTCCTGCGGATCTGGTTGAATGCCCGCGTCCGTATGCCACGAAACTAGGCTCGGCCGTCTCGTAGCGTCAAACGGATCGCCGGAAGATGATCCCTGGATGAAGGCCTCGTGACAAAGATCCTGATCGACTGCGACCCCGGCCATGACGACGCCGTGGCGATCCTCACCGCCGCGCGGCACCTCGACCTCGTCGGGATCACGACCGTGTTCGGCAACGCGCCGGTCGAGGACACCACGCGCAACGCCCTCGCGATCTGCACGCTCGGCGGCATCCCCGCGCCCGTGGCGCAGGGCTTCGCCGGGCCCTTCCTCGGCGGCGCACCGCCCTTCGCCGCCGCCGCGCATGGCCGCGGCGGCATGGACGGCGCGCAGATGCCAGAGCCCGATCGCGCGGCCGAGCCGGTCCACGCGGTCGAGCTGATCATCGAGCTCGCGAGGCGCCACAAGGGCGAACTCGTGCTGGCGATCATCGGCGCCCACACCAACGCCGCCGTCGCGCTGCGGCTGGAACCGCGGCTCAGGGACTGGCTGCGCGCGATCACGGTGATGGGCGGCACGGCGGGCCCCGGCAACGTGGCCCCTACAGCCTGCATCAACGTCTACTCGGATCCCGAATCCGCCCATGTCGTGTTCTCGAGCGGCGTGCCGATCACCTGGATCGGCTACGAGCTGACGCGGACCGTGCTGATGCGCGCCCCGGACATCGCGCGGCTGCGCGCCGGCGGCCGCGTCGCGCGGGCCATCGGCGACCTCGCGGAGTTCTATCGCCGCAGCTATGTCCGCATCTACGGCATCGACGGGGCGCCGATGCACGACGGCTGCGCCATCCTGCCCTTCGTGCGCGCCGGCCTCGTCCGGCACGAGCCGGCGGCGCTGGCCGTCGAGACCGCGCCCGGCCTCGCGCGCGGCATGACCCTCGTCGATCGCCGCGGCATCCAGCCGGGCCTCGACCTGGCGCCGCCGCGCGCGCCGCGCCCACCCAACGTGATGATGGCGGTCGAGGTCGACGTCCCCGCGACGATCGACGCCTTCGTCGCTACCCTGCTGTCCTATCCATGACCGCTGCGCCCGGCGGGCGCGAGGAGCTTGCCTTGGCCAAGATGCTGATCGACTGCGACCCCGGGCACGACGACGCCATCGCCATCCTGTTCGCCGCGCGTCGCTGCGATCTCGTCGGCATCACCACCGTCCATGGCAACGCGTCGCTGGAGAACACCACCCGCAACGCGCTCGCGATCTGCACGCTCGCCGGCCTCGACGTGCCCGTGGCCCGCGGCTGCGCCGCGCCCCTGGTCGGCGTGGCGACGCATGCCGGCGACATCCACGGCCGCACCGGCCTCGACGGCGCGGAGCTGCCCGTCCCGGACCGGGGCCCGGTCGAGGCCCATGCGGTGGACTTCATCATCGAGCAGGCCGAGCGCCACAAGGGCGAGCTCGTCCTCGCCGTCGTCGGGCCGCAGACCAATGTCGCGCTGGCGCTCCGCCGCGAGCCGCGCCTCGCGTCCTGGCTGAAGGCGATCACGATCATGGGCGGCTCGACGACGATCGGGAACATCACCCCGGCGGCCGAGTTCAACGTCTACGCCGACCCCGAGGCCGCCGCCGCGGTCTTCGCCTGCGGCGCGCCGATCTGGATGGTCGGCTACAACGTCACGCGGCAGACCGGCTTCACGCAGCCCGAGATCGACCGCCTGCGCGCCGCCGGCGGCGGGCGCACGGCCGCCGTCATCGCCGACCTCATGCAGTTCTACCTCGACGGCCAGAGGCGGGTGTTCGGCCTGGACATCGCCCCGATGCACGATGTCTGCGCCGTCTTCCCCTTCGTGCGGCCGGAGCTGCTGACCTTCGTCGAGGCGGCGGTCGAGGTCGAGCTCGCCGGCAGGCTGACGCGCGGCATGACGGTGTGCGACCTGCGCAACAAGCGCGCCGGCGCCCCCGGCGCGATCCAGGAGGCGCGCCGCCCGAACGCGCGCGTCGCGGTGGCCTCCGACGCGCGGAGCCTGATCGCGGAGGTGATCGACGTCGTGCTCGCCTTCCCCTGACGGGTCAGGCGATGCGGCAGACCTCGTCGAAGCCGAAGCGCGGGCTGCGGTCGAACAGCTTCGACGGGTCGCCGTGGCCGATCGAGCAGATGAAGTTCGTCTTCACCCGGCCGTCGGGGAAGAACTCCGCGTCGACCTTCGCCGCGTCGAAGCCGGACATCGGCCCGCAGTCGAGGCCGACCGCGCGCGCGGCAAGCATGAAATAGGCGCCCTGCAGGGTCGAGTTGCGGAAGGCCGTCGCCTCGGCGTGCGGCTTGCCCTCGAACCACGAGCGCGCCGTCGGGTTGTGCGGGAACAGCCGCGGCAGGTGCTCGTAGAAGGCGAGGTCGTGGCCGAGGATCGCCGTCACCGGCGCGGCCATGACCTTGTCCAGGTTGCCCGGGCTCAGCGCCGGCGCAAGGCGGCGCTTCGCCTCCGCGGTGGCCACGAAGACGATGCGCAGCGGCGCGCAATTGGCCGACGTCGGCCCCATCTTCGCGAGGTCGTGGATCTCGCGCAGCTGCGCCTCGCTCACCGGCTTCGGCAGCCATCCGTTCTGGGTGCGCGCGGTGCGGAACAGCAGGTCGAGGCCTGCCTCGTCGATGCGTGTCATGTCGTCCTCGCTCGTGTCGGGTCGCGGCGGGTTCACAGGCGGAAGCTGTGGAGCGCCGTGCGGTTGGCGGCGATGTAGTCCCAGTCGTAGGTGACGCCGAGCCCCGGGCCGGTCGGCACGGGGAAGCAGCCATCCTTGCCGACCGCCTCGAGCGCGTCGGAATAGCCGCAGGCATAGACCGGCGGCATCGCGTTCGGGCAGTCGGGGCCGACGAGGGCGACCTCGTAGAAGTTCGTGTTGCGCATGGCGTTCATGCAGTGGCGATGCGCGGGGCCGCTCGCGTGCACCTCGCAGTCGAGGCCCAGCGCCTCGGCCAGGTGCGCGATCTTCATGCAGCCGGTGATGCCCATGTCGTATTCCGGGTCGGCCCGCACGAAGTCCGTGCCGCCGGCGATGATGAAGTCCGCCTTCGGCTCGACGCCGCGCACGTGCTCGGTCTGCAGGATCGGGGTCTTGAGCATCTCGCGCAGCTTGCGGTGGCCGAAGGCCGAGACGCCGGAATCGCGATAGGGATCCTCGTACCAGAAATAGCCGAAATCGTCGCAGGCCCGGCCGACATAGAGAGCGTCGGCGAAGGTCCGGAGTTCGCAGGCCGGATCGAGCATCAACGTCATCTTGTCGCCGACCTGTCGACCGACGTAGCGGACGTTCTCGGCCTCCTCCTTCGCGTCGCCCTCGTTCCAGCCATGGATCTTGAAGCCGCGATAGCCGAGGTCGAAGCACTGCTCCGCGAAGGCGGCGAATTTCTCCTTGCTGTCGAGGCCACCGCTGCGGTCGGCATGGTAGGTCGAGGCATAGGCCTTGAGCCGCCCGCGATAGCCGCCGAGGAGCTGGCTTACCGAGGCGCCGAACTTCTTGCCGGCCAGGTCCCACAGCGCGATGTCGATCGGACCATGGCCATAATGGTCGTACTGGCGCAACTCGCGCTTCAGGTCGTCGTAGATCTGCTCGCGATGGTCGGCGTTGCGCCCCAGCAGCAGCGGCGCCAGGGTCAGCGTCTGCGCCAACGCCGGCCGCGTCCCGCCCCAGAGCGGCACGTATTCGCCGCGCGCCCCGTCCTTGCTGCCGATCACGACCGCGTACTTGGTCAGCAGGATCGACGCGCCCTTCTGGTAGGTGATGCTGGCATGCGCGCCCGCACCCTTGAGGTGCAGGTTCTTCGCCGTGAAGGTGAATTCGTGGATCTCGACCAGGTCGATAATGCTCATGGGTACGCGTCCCCCGGTTGGCAATGCGGGCGGCTACTATAGAATGCGCGCACGGCATCCCAAGGGAGGAAAACCGCCATGACGACGCTCACCCGCCGCCGCTTCGGCCGCACGCTCTCCGCCACCGCCGCCGGCGCCGTCGCCGCGCCGATGCTCAACGGCTCCGCCAACGCACAGGCGATCAAGCTGGTCTTCTCGCACCACGTCGCGACGGCCGCGCTGATCCACCGCACCGCCGAGGACTTCGCCAAGTACATCGCCGAGGGCACCAAGGGCCAGGTGACGGTCGACATCAAGCCGGCCTCGCAGCTCTTCAACCTGCGCACGGCGGCCGAGGCCCTGACGCTCGGCACGCTGGACATGTGCTGGTCCGACCTCGGCACGCTCGGCAACTGGCAGCCGCAGTTCGGCTTCGTGTCGATGCCCTTCATCTTCTCCGACTTCGACCACGTGAAGCGCGTGCTCTACGGCAAGACCGGCGAGCTCGTCGCCGCCGAGACCAAGGCGACGCTGGGCATCGAGGTGCTCTCGCTCGGCGCGTCGGGCTTCCGGGTGTTCTGCGGCAACAAGGAGATCAAGAACGCCGCCGATTGCCGCGGCATCAAGCTGCGCGTGCCCGAGATCCCCACCTGGATCGAGATGGCCCGCGCGCTCGGCGCCAATCCGACGCCGATCCCCGCCGCCGAGATCTACACCGCGCTGCAGACCGGCGTGGTCGACGCGATCGAGGTTCCGGCCGACTTCATCACGACCCAGAAGGTCTTCGAGGTCAGCAAGCACGCGACCCGCACGCATCACATCTTCACGGAAGTGTCGATGTTCGCGAGCGCGCGCAAGATGGCCGGGCTCTCCGCGGAAAACCAGAAGGTGATCCGCGAGGCCGCGCGCCGCGCGGTCGCCGAAGAAATGTGGGCGCAGAACCTGAAGGAGCAGACTGCCGCGTGGGCCGAGCTCGCCAGCAAGGTCAAGGCGATCCCCGATCCCGACGTGCCGTCCTTCCGCGAGAAGATGGCACCTGTGATCTCGAACTTCGTCACCAAGAACGGTGCCAAGGGCAAGGCCTTCGTCGACGCCGTGGCCGCGGCCGGCTGACGCGACACCCCGCCCGCCGCACCAGCGGCGGGCGGGTCTTCTCTGGGGATCGGGGCGGGGCGGCACGGCATGATCAAGGCGTTTCTCGGCATCACGCATTTCGCGCGCAACGCGCTCAGGGCTTTTTCGGTCCTGCTCCTGGCCTTCTACCTGTCGCTGATCCTGCTTCAGGTCTTCTACCGCTACGTCCTCAACGACTCGCT